>DASZOA010000470.1:0-12379 GCA_035551055.1 Solirubrobacteraceae bacterium | reverse complement strand
GCGGATGTGGACGGTCGTCTCGCGCTACGTCCGCGGCGTCGCGGTCGTCGCGCTCGTCGACGCGCTCCTGATCGGCCTCGCGCTCGTGATCATCGGCGTGCCGCTCGTCGTGCCGCTCATGGCGCTGACGTTCCTCGGCGCCTTCATCCCCCTCGTGGGCGCGGTGCTTGCCGGGGCCGTGGCCGCGCTCGTCGCGCTCGTGGCCGAGGGGCCGATCGCCGCCGTGCTCGTCGTCCTCGCGATCACGGCGATCCAGCAGCTCGAGGGCGACCTGCTGTACCCGATCGTCGTCGGGCAGGCGATCTCGCTGCACCCGGTCGCGATCCTGCTCGTGCTGACGGCCGGCACGGTCATCGCCGGGCTCGCCGGCGCGCTGCTCGCCGTGCCGATCGCCGCCGCGATCTGGGCGGCGATCGACCAGCTGCGCACGAAGCCCGCGGCGTCGGTCGAGCTTCCGCCGTAGCGCGCGCCGCTGCCGCGGGCTACGCCGCGGCCGGCGCGCCCGTACGCCGCATCCACGCCGCCGCGTCGCGCAGTTCGGCGACGCTCGGCAGCTGTCCGGGTGCGTCGAAGACGCGGTGCAGCGCGGCCGGACCGCCCGCCGCGACGACCGCGTCGCAGAAGCGCTTGCCCTCCTCGTACTGACGCAGCTTGGCCTCCAGGCCGATCAGCCGTTCGAGCAGCGCCAACAGCGGCGAGCGCTCGCGCCGGCGGCGGTCCAGCGCCGCGCGCAGCTCGTCGAGGGCGGGCAGGGCCTGGGCGCCGACCGCATCCATGACGTGCTCGGCGTGGCCCTCGACGAGTCCCATGACGCCCTGCACGCGATCGAACAGGTCGCGCCGACCGGCGCCGAGCGCGGCGACGAGGCCGTTGGCCCTCAGCGCCTCGACGAGGCCGCGCACGTCGTCGAGCGACGGCCGGCGCAGCAGCGCGCGCGGGTCGACCTTGACATCCAGCGAGGCGAGCAGCTCGCCGAGCAGGTCCGCGAGGTACGGTCGCAGCCACGCCACGCCGGCGAACTGCACCGCGTGCGTGACCTCGTGCAGGGCGATCCAGCGCAGCAGCTGCTCGGCGTCGGCGTCCAGACGGCGCCCGGCCTGGGCGATGTTCGGCGCGACGAAGAGCAGGCGCGCAGGCGCAGCGGGATCGACGAGCACGAACTCGTACTGCCCCAGCACGCGCTGCGACAGGTACCCGGTCAGCGCGCCCGCCTCGACGGACAGCAGCAGCCCGGCGGCGGTGCGCGCGGGACCGCGCAGCGCGCCGCCGCTGACCAGGCGGTCGCCGACGGGATCGAGCAGCGCGCCCATCGAGTTGACGTTCGCCGCGATCCAGCCGGGCCGCGCGACGGCCTCGGGCACCGGCAGCGGCGCCGCCGGGCGCAGCCCCGTGTACTGCACGACGCGCGCCTCGGCGTCGGCGCAGATCGCGACGAGGTCGCCCGGCAGGCCCGCCGCCGCGGCCCCGTCGGCACGCGCCCGCTCGGTCCCGCGCGCGACGGCGTTGGCGATTCGCTGGGTCAGCGCGCGATCGATCACTCCCCCATGATGGCGAACCGCGACCGCGCGCCCGCCGCCAACGTCGCGCCGACTACAGGACCGCGACGAGCCGGGCGAGCGATTCCGGCGTCCGCGCGGCGACGACGGGCGAATGCGGCTCGACGTCAAGCGGCGCGCCGAGCGGGTCGTCGAAGCCCGGAAACGCGACGTGCGCGCCGGCCTCGCGCACGATGAGCTGGGCCGCCGCGACGTCGACCGCGCGCGTGCGCCACAGCGTCATCATGCCGTCCACGCGGGTCGGCGCGAGCTGACACAGCGAGATCGCGATCGAGCCGATCGCCCGCACGCGATAGACCGTCTCCGACAGCGCCTCGACGCACGGGGCGATCCAGCGCGGGTCGGCCGACTCGATCGCGAGCATCTCCAGGCGCCCGTCCGGCAGGCGCCGCTCGCCGGGCGGCGCCTCGATCGGCACGTCGTTGAGCTGCGCGCCCTCGCCGCGGACCGCGCGCCACTCCTCGCGCGGGCCGAAGTCGTAGACATAGCCGAAGAGCACGTCGGCCATCGTCGGGCCGTCGGCGCCGGCGAGCGACAGCGCGTGATGGCGGATCCCGCGCTTGGCGTTCAGCGAGCCGTCGCGCGGGTCGATGACGACGAGCACGCCGGGGTCGCCGTAGTCGACGACACCGCGCTCCTCGCTGACCGCGGTGAACCGCGCGCCGCCCGCGTGCAGCGCGTCGAGCTGGGCGAAGACGGCGTCCTCGGCCTGCTGGTCGATGACGAGCGTCTGGTCGCCGCCCTCGCCCGTGTCACCGGTCTCGACGACGCGCTCGCGGCGCGTCGGATGCTCGGCGAAGACCGCGCGCATCCCCGCCACCGCCTCGCGGCATGCGCCGAGCCAGTCGACGGCGAGCGCGTTCGAGGGCAATGACATCGACGGCATACTAGGCGGGTGCCGGAGCTCACCCGCGCCCAGGCCCGCGCCGTCGCCCACACCCGGGGCACGCTGCTCGTGGTCGGGGGGGCGGGCAGCGGCAAGACGACGGTGCTCGCGCAGCGCTTCGCGTGGCTCGTCGCGCACGAGCGCGCCGCGCCCGAGTCGATCCTCGCGCTGACGCCCTCGACGGTGGGCGCCGCGGCACTGCGGCGAGCCGTCGAGGACCTGCTGGACCGGCCCTACGAGGAGCTTGCGATCCACGGCGTCCGCGACCTTTGCGGACGGCTGCTGCACGAGCAGACCGCCGAGGCGGGGCTCGACCCGTTCTTCGTCGCGGTGTCGCGCGCCGACCGGCTCGCGCTGCTGCTGGACCGGATCGACGACCTGCACCTGCGCAGCCACGACATCGGCGGCCGGCCCGCCGTGCTGCTGGCCGACGTCATCGACCGGATCGACCGCCTGAAGGACGCGCTCGTCACCGCCGCCGACTACGCCGCCTGGGCGGACTCGCTGCCCACCGACGGGGACGCCGCGCGTACGCGCGCCGCGCGCGAGGCCGAGTTCGCGCAGCTCTACCTCGATCACGACCGCCTGCTCGCCGCCGAGGGCGCGCTCGACGCCGGCGAGCTCGTCCTGCGCGCCGTCGCCCTGCTGCGCGAGCGCCCCGACGTGCGCGCGCGGGTGGCCGAGCGCTACCGCCACGTGCTCGTAGACGGATACGCCGACCTCGGCTTCGCTCGCGCCCTGCTCGTCGAGCTGCTCGCCGAGCAGCCTGCGACGCTGACCGTCTGCGCCGACGACGACGGCGCCGCGCGGCGGATGCGCGCCGCCGCGACGAAGAACATCCGCGACTTCCGGCGCGCGCACCCTGAGGCCGAGGTCGTCCGCCTGGAGCGCTCGCTGCGCTGCCCGCAGCGCGTGCTCGACGCCGCCGGCGCGGTGCTCGCGCCGATCGCCGACCGGCTCGCGACGCCGCTGAGCGGCGGCCCCGGCGGCGTCGTGCGCTTCTGGCGGGCCGCCGACGAGCGCGCGCAGGCGCAGGCCGTCGCCGCCGAGGTCGAGCGGCTCGTGCGCGGCGGCTGCGCCCCGGAGCGGATCGGCGTCGTCGTGCGCTCGCCGCGCGACGAGGGGCGTCAGCTCGCGCTCGCCTTCGAGGAGCGCGCGATCGCGCTGCGGCCGGTCGGCGAGACCGACCTCTTCGCGCAGGCCGAGGTGCGCGACGCCCTCGCCTGGCTGCGCCTGCTCGCCGACCCGGCCGACGCCGGCGCCGTCGTGCGCGCGCTCGCGCGGCCGCCGGTCGCGCTGCGCTCGGTGGACATCGCGCGCTGCGTGCAGATCGCGCGGCGGCGCAAGCTCGACATGGTGTCGGCGCTCGTCGCGGCGACCGAGTCGCCGCAGCTTCCGCCCGAGGCGCGCGAGCACATCCACTCGTTCCTGCGCCTGTACCGCGATCTGGCGAGCGCGCTGGACTCCGAGCGACCCGACCTGTTCGTGCACCGCCTCGTCGACCGCCTCGGGCTGCGTCGCCAGCAGGTCTTCTCGGCGCAGGCCGACGTCGTCGACCGGCTTGTGAACCTCGCCCGGCTCGGCGAGCTCGCCAGCGCCTACGCCCGGCGCGCCCCGCACGCGACGCCGCGCGACTTTGCGCGCTACGCCGCGGCGGTCGCCGACGCCGGCCTGCGCGAGGAGGACGGCGCGGGCGGTCCGCCGCCCGCCGGCGCCGTCCAGCTCATCGCGCTGGACGCGGCGGCCGGCTGCGAGCTGGACTGGGTCTTCGTGCTCGGCCTGACGGCGGCGCGGATGCCGGGCGGCCGCCTGCGCGCCGGCGAGAGCATCCCCGACGCGCTGCTCAAGGAGGCGCTCGGGCCCGACGACCGCGGCGCGCACGTCGCGACGATGCGTCGGCTGCTGCACGTCGCGATGACGCGGGCGGCGCGCGGGCTCGTGCTCGCCTGCCCGGCGCTGTCGGCGGGCGGCGTCGCGCAGCCGCCGTCGCCGTTCGCCGAGGAGGCGCGGTCGGCGCTGGGCGCCGAGTGGGAGGTGCTCGAGGAGGAGCTGTTCGGCCCCGAGGAGGCGCTGCACGCGACGTTCCAGGCGCTGCGCGACGAGCTGCTGGCCGACGTCGCGCGCGTCGGCAAGGGCCTGGGCGAGCTGCGGCTGGACACCGACCTCGACGTCACGCACGCCGTCGCCCGCTACCTCGAGCTCGTCAAGCTCGCGGCGCTGATCGAGCGGCCGGCGGGGCAGTCGGTCGCCGACGCGCTCGGCCCGGTCAACCAGCGCCTCGGCGCAGCGCTGTCGCCGCTGCAGCGCGAGGTCCTCGCGACGTCGTCGCTCGACGAGCTGCTGCTCGACGCCGAGCGCGACGACCGCGCCCGCGCGGCGGCGCGGGCGGCGCGCAGCGAGCCGTCGCTGGAGATCTTCCTGCCGCGCCGCGGAGACGGGCTGGCGCTGTCGGCGTCGGACATCGAGACCTACCGCAGCTGCCCGCTGCGCTACAAGTTCGCGCGCGTGCTGCGCGTCCCGCAGGAGCCGACGCTCAATCAGCGCTTCGGGATCCTCGTCCACCAGGTGCTCGAGCGCTACCACCAGCTGGCCGCGGACTCGCTGGACGAGCTGCTCGGCCTGCTCGACGCCGGCTGGCGGCGCGGCGGCTTCGGCGACTCCGACGAGGAGCGCCAGCTGCGCGCGAAGGCGACGGCGGCGCTGCGGCGCTACTACCAGCGCGTCGTCGAGGAGCCCGTCGAGCCGGTCTGGTTCGAGCGCGCGTTCTCGTTTCGACTCGGCGCGCACACGCTGCGCGGCCGCGTCGACCGCGTCGACCGCCTCGCCGACGGCGGCTACGAGCTGATCGACTACAAGACCGGCCGGCCGCGCTCGGCGGCGGCGCTGCGCGAGGACGTGCAGCTGTCGCTGTACGCCGTCGGGGCGCGCGAGGCGTGGCAGCTGGACGCCACGCAGCAGGCCTACCTCTACGTCCTCGACGACGAGAAGGTGCGCGTGCCGAGCGCGGAGATCGATGCCGACTGGATCGCGGACACCGTCGACGAGGTCGCCGGCGGGATCCTCGCCCAGGACTTCGAGCCCACGCCCTCCTACGCGGTCTGCTCGATGTGCGACTACCGGATCGCCTGCCCGGCGGCGGAGCGCTGACGGGGGCGGAGCTCACACCGGCTCGAGCGCGCGGTGCGGCGCCGCGGGCAGCTCGACGGCGATCCGGTCGCCCCGCACGACGGCGCCACCGGCCATCACGACCGCCATGACGCCGGCCTTGCGGACGAGCCCGCCGTGCTCGTCGCGGTCCAGCGTGGCCTTCATCAGCCCCGGCTGGATCTCGTCGAGCTGCCGGCACGGGTTGCGCGTGCCCATCACCTCGACGACCGCCTCCGCGCCGAGCCGAAGCCGGGCCCCTCGCGGCAGGCCGAGCAGGTCGACCCCGCGCGTCGTGACGTTCTCGCCCATCTGGCCGGGCCGCAACCGGGGAAACCCGGCGGAAGCGAGCTCGTCATGCAGCTCGGCTGCGATCAGGTGCACCTGGCGCAGGTTGGGCTGCGTCGGATCGCGCCGGACGCGCGAGCGGTGCTTCACCGTCTCGCCGAGATGCGCGTCTCCCTCGACTCCGAGACCCTCGACGAGCCGGATCCGCTCGACGCTGTCCTTGCCGATGCCGTGAGCGCCGCTCACGTTCACTGCGACGACGACGCCCACGACCACGCCGGCGCCGCGACCCGCCTAGCGGTCCCGTCCCTGCTGGCGGAGAAACCGCTGAAAGGCGCTGGCGATCGCGTCGCCGGAGGGCAGCTCGCCGGGGCCGAGCGCCGTCGTGTCGCGCTCGGCGGCCTGCTCGAGGCGCTCGACGAAGGCCTGCACGTCGGGGTCGGACTGCACGGCCTGGCCGACCTGGCGCTCGTAGTCCTCGCTCGCGCTCTCGAGGTCGCTGGCATCGACCGCGACGGCGACGAGGCCCTCGACCTGGCGCACCAGCGCGAGCGCAGCCTTCGGGTTGGGCGCGGCCGCGACGTAGTGCGGCACCGCCGCCCACAGGCTCGCCGACGGCAGCCCGGCCTCGCTGCAGGCGGTGTGCAGCACGCCGACGATCCCGGTCGGGCCCTCGTAGGTCGTCTCGCGCAGCGCGAGCCGCCGGACGAGCGACTCGTCGGACGCCAGTCCCGTGATCGACACCGGATGGCTGTGCGGCACGTCGGCGAGCAGCGCGCCCATCGTCACGACGAGCTGGGTGTCCAGCGCCTCGGCGAGGTCGACGATGTGCCGGCAGAACGTGCGCCAGCGCATCGACGGCTCGGGGCCCTGGACGAGGATCAGGTCGCGCGGCGCGCGCGGCACGCGCGCGGCGAACATCTCGATCTGGGGCCAGGTGATCTCGCGCCTGCGGCCGGCCGTGAAGCCGATGTGCGGACGCGTGGCCTGAAAGTCGTAGAAGTCCTCGGGGTCGATGCGGGCGAAGCGCTCGGCGCCCAGCGACTCGCCGATGAACGTCAGCGCCGCGGAGGCCGCGTCGCCGGCATCGTTCCAGCCGCTGAAGGCGGCGATCATCGCCGGCGCGCGCAGTCCGTCCGGACGGCTCTCCCAGATCAGGGGCTGCATCCGATCCACGGTACATCATGGGCGAATGACGATTGCCACCCTGCGCCAGGGGCAGGAGGTGGAGGGGATCTTCGCGTGCACGCGCAAGGATCGGCTGCTGTCGCGCGCGGGCACTCCGTACCTCGCCGTCGAGCTGCGCGATCGCACCGGCGCCGTCCAGGGCCGCGCCTTTCGCGACGCCGACGTCCTCGCCGGGCGCTTCGACCGCGGCGACCTCGTGCGCGTCGCCGGCCGCGTCGAGCGCTTCCGCGACGAGCTGCAGGTCGAGCTGCGCTCGATCGGGCGCGCGCGCGAGGGCGAGGCCGATCCCGCCGGCTTTCTGCCCGTCGCCTACCGCGACCTCGACGAGCTCGACGGCTTCCTCGAGCACCTCGCGCGCGAGGTCCACGACCCCGGGCTGCGGGCGCTGGTCGACGTCCTGCTCGACGACCGCGAGCTGCGTGCGCAGTGGCGCCGCGCGCCGTGCACCCGCAACGGGCACCATGCCTACCTCGGCGGGCTGCTCGAGCACAGCGTCGCGGTCGGCACGCTCGCGCAGGAGGCCTGCGCGCTGCACCCGCGGCTGGACAGCGATCTGCTGACGACCGCTGCGCTCGTCCACGACCTCGGCCGCACGCGGGAGTTCACGTACGGCGCCGAGATCGGGCTGACGGAGGCCGGCCGGCTGCTCGGGCACATCGAGCTCGGGCTCGCGCTGCTGCGCGAGCACGCCACCCGCGTCCCCGCGCTGCCGGCGGACCGGCAGCTGGCGCTCGAGCACTGCGTGCTCTGCCATCACGGATCCGAGCCGGCGCCGGGGCGGCGCTTCGCGTCGGCCGAGGCGCTCGCGCTGCACCGGCTCAACGCGCTCGACGCGTCGGTCAAGGGCGCGCTGGAGCACGGGCTGCCGTAGGCCCGGCGGCGGTGGCGCCGGAGCCCTCCCCCGCCGCCGTCCGCTCCGCTCCGCCTACGCCGCCGAGTCCCCGGAGGTCAGCGCGCGCCGGGCGAGCTGCGCCGCGACGAGGAGGATGAGCAGCGCGAAGCTCACCTCGAGCGCGCGCTGCGGGACGGCGTTGGCGATCGCCGCTCCCCCGACGGCGCCGGCCGCGCCGACGAGGCCGAGGATCGCCCCGCTGCGCAGATCGACGTTGCCGTGCCCGCGCTGTCGCAGCGCGCCGACGAGCGCGACCGGGATGATCGCCAGCAGCGACGTCGCCTCGGCGTCGAGCTGGCTGAGGCCGAGGCCGATCGTCAGCGCCGGCACGAACAGGGCGCCGCCGCCGACGCCGAGCAGGCCCGCGATGACGCCGGCGACCAGGCCGATGAGGATCGCCTCGATCACGGGACGAGCAGGTCGGCCGCGACGACGACGAGCACCGCGGCGAAGACGAGCGAGATCGCCCGCGTGGAGATGCGCTGCTGCAGCTCGGTTCCGATCAGCACGCCGGCGACCGCGGGCAGGCCGACGAGGACGCCCTCCCGCAGGTGGACGTTTCCGTACGCGCCGTGCGTCGCCGCCGCGACGGCTGCAATGACGACGATCGCGGCCAGCGACGTGCCGGTCGCCAGCCGCTCGCCGAAGTCGCACCACAACACGAGCAGCGGAACGATGAGGATGCCGCCGCCGACGCCGAACAGGCCGCTGAACAGTCCGGCCGCGATCCCGATCGCCGCCAGCGTGAGCGTTCGGCGGCGCGGCATGGACGCCATACTAAGAGGCATGCCCGCCGCGGCCACGCTCGTCGAGGCGCTCGAGCCCGTGCGCGCCGATCCGGCGCGCGCGGCGATCCTGCTCGACATCGACGGGACGCTGGCGCCGATCGTGCGCCATGCCGACGACGCGCACGTTCCCGAGCCGACGCGCACGCAGCTCATCGCGGTCGCCAAGCGCTACGCGGTCGTCGGCTGCATCAGCGGCCGCCGCGCGTCGACCGCGCGCCAGATGGTCTCGCTCGGGACGATGGCGTACGTCGGCAACCACGGCGCCGAGGTGCTCCTGCCCGGCGGCACCGAGGTCCAGGTCGATCCCGAGATCGCCGGCTACGAGGACACCGTGCGCGAGTTCGCCGAGGCGGCCTACACGACCGACCTGCAGCGCCTGCGCGTGCGCCCCGAGGACAAGCGGTCGATCAAGGCCTTCCACTGGCGCGGCGCCCCGGACGAGGACGCCGCCGAGCGCGCGGTGCGCGACATCGCAGAGCGCGCGCAGGCCGCCGGTCTGGCGATCCACTGGGGGCGCAAGGTGCTCGAGATCCGCCCGCCCGTCGAACTCGACAAGGGTCGTGGCGTGCGCCAGCTGCTCGACGGGCGCGACCTTGCGGCCGGACTGTACGTCGGCGACGACATGACCGACCTCGACGCGTTCGCCGCCCTGCGCGAGCTCGTCGAGGAGGGGCGGCTGGGCGCCGCCGTGTGCGTGGGCGTGCGCTCCGAGGAGACGCCGCCGCAGCTCGAGCAGGAGGCCGACGTCCTCGTCGACGGACCGCTCGGCGTGCGCGGGCTGCTGATGGCGCTGGCGAGCTGACGGGCGCGAGGGCGCCCGGGGATGCGGTTCGTCGACTTCCTGCGCGCGGCGGTCCTGCTCTGCGCCGGCTCGGCGACCGCGCTGGCGACGCTCACCGTCCTGTCCGCCCGCTCGGCGGACGACACCGTGCTCGTGCTGTTCATCATCGCCTGGTGGCTCATCGCCGCGACGATCGGCCTGTGGCTCGGGCGGCGCGCGGAGACCAACTCGCCGATCGCGCGGCTGCTCGCCTCGGCGAAGTCGAGCGCCTCGCTCCCCGAGCAGCGCCCGAGCAGCCTGCTGCTGAACCGGATGTGGCCGCTGCTGCTGTCGACGCTGCTCGCGCTCGGCCTCGGCCTGTTCCTTCCGCAGATTCCCGCGATCGCCTGCGGCTTTGCGATCATCGGCGCGCTCGCCTGGCGCCAGCAGGAGGCAGCCGTGACGGCGATCGAGGAGCGCGACGGGGTGGCCTTCTACGTCGAGCCGACGTCGCCGCTGAAGCCGATCAGGCTGATCCGCGCGCCCGGCTTCCGCCGCGACGTGGTGTCGGCGAACGGCGCGACGCGCTGACGCCCGGTCACAGCAGCGCGACGATCTTGACGAGCGCCGGGGCGAGCACGAGCGCGGGCAGGAAGTTGCCCACCTTGACGTCCTTGAGGTCCAGGAGCTTCAGCGAGATCCCGATGATCAGCACGCCGCCGGTCGAGGTCATCGCGCTGAGCGCCTCGCCGCGCAGGACGTCCGCGAACAGGCTCGCGCCGAGCGTCAGCGTGCCCTGCACGACGAGCACCGTCGCGGCCGCGAACGCCACCCCGGCGCCGAGCGTCGAGGCCAGCGCGATCGACGCGAAGCCATCGAGGAGCGACTTCGTCGCCAGCGGCTCGACATTGCCGCGCAGGCCGTCCTCGAACGAGCCGACGACGGTCAGCGGGCCGACGCAGAACAGCAGGCTGGCGGTGAAGAACGCCTCGCTGACCGTCGACGCCGGCCGCGCGGGGTCGCGGGCGCGGCTGACGCGCTCCTGGAGGCGGTCGCCGAGCCGGGCGAGCCGCGCCTCGATGTTCAGCAGCTCGCCGATCAGGCCGCCGAGCAGGATCGCGCCGAGCACGTACAGCGGGCTCGTCGCGCGCCATGCGAGCGCGAGGTCGACGCCGATCGCCGCGGTCACGAGCCCGAGGCCGGCCAGGACGCGCGCCTGCAGGCCGCCCGGCAGCCGCCGGCCGACGGCGAGGCCGATCGCCGTGCCGGCCAGCACGGCGCCGACGTTGATGAGCGTGCCCGTCATCGGAGGCGGGAGGATCGCAGCCGCGCCTGGCGGCAGACGACGGCACGGCGGCGCCGCGTCGCCCGCTACCGCGTGCGCAGCCGCAGCGCCGCCACCTCGGGCGGCGCGCGAAAGCGCACCGGCAGGCGGCTCGTGCCGATCCCGCGGGTCACGAACAGGTGCCGGCCGTCCTCCTCGACAGGGCCCTGCGCGTAGCGGGCCCCGTGACGCGACGGCGTCACCCGCTCGCGCACCCAGGGCAGGTTGACCTGGCCGCCGTGCGTGTGTCCGGCGAGCGTGAGCGCGACGCGCGGCGGCACGTGCGCGAAGACGTCGGGGTCGTGCGAGAGGACGAGCACGGGCTCGCCGTCGGGGACCGCGTCGAGCGCCTCGAACGAGGGCGCGTGCGTCGACGCGTCGGCCAGACCGACCGCCCACAGCCGCGCGCCGCGGACGGCGATCGGCACCGCGTCGTTCTCGAGCACGGTGACGCCGGCGCGGCGCAGCGCGGCGAGCATCTGCTCGCCCCAGTGGTTCCAGTCGTGGTTTCCGAGCACCGCCAGCGCCGGGGCGCGCAAGTGGGCCAGCCGCTGCGCCACGGCCTCGGGGGCGATCCGGCGACCGAGCGCCACCTCCGGGTCGGCGTAGTCTCCGAGCAGCGCCACGAGCTCGGGATGCTCCCGGTTGACGGCGGCGACGACGCGGTCGAGCTTCGCCAGGTCGACGTGCGGCGCCCCGGCGTGCAGGTCGGCGATCGCAGCGAGGCGCAGGCCGTCGAGCGGCGCCGGCCAGCGCGGCAGGACGAGGTCGTGACGCGTCACGCGCAGGCTGCGGGGCTCGAGCCACAGCGCGCGCACCGCCGCCGCGACGGCGGCACCCGCCAACGCGAGCGCGACGACGGGAACGGAGCGGCGCATCGGGAGGGACGGTAGCGGCGGGCGCGCCGCGGCGCGGCGGGCCGGCCGCTCCGGCCGTCGCGCCGGCGTCCTTCGGCGCCCGGGCGCGTCGCCGCCCGTCGCCGCCGCGTCGTTCGCGCTACGTCGGCGCTCCTGCCGACTCCTTGCCGACCGAGGCCAGCAGGCACACGAGCGGCCCGCACGCCAGCGCCGCCCACGTCCGGAGCGCCCCGGCCGCGCCGTGGACGCGGTCGCAGGCAGACGACCGCGGGCGGATCGCGCGGCGGCGCGCCGATCCGCGCATGCGCGACGATGGGCAGCGCGATGGCCGCCGTCGACGTCCTCATCGTCTCGCTCGGATCGACGGCCGGGCTGCGCGCCGCCGACGCCGAGCTGGCGGGGGCGCTGCGGCGCGCGGGCGCCGAGGTCCGCGTCGTCGCCGCACGACCGCCGCGCGAGCTGCGCACGTACGGCCTGACCGATCTCGCCTGGGCGCACGCGGCGCGCGTCGCCGCGCTCGACGGCATCGCGGCCTGCGCGCCGCGCGCGATCGTCTACTCGACCGTCACCGCGGCGCTGCTGTGGCCGCGACCGGGGGCGATCCGCTACGACGCGCCCGCCGCCGCGAACCGCCCCGGCCGCCACGGCGCCTGGCAGCGGCCGCTCGAGCGCCGCCGGCGCGGCGCGGCGCCGCTG
>DASZOA010000469.1:0-5642 GCA_035551055.1 Solirubrobacteraceae bacterium | reverse complement strand
GGCCACGTCGCGCCGATCATCGACGACGAGACCCTCGAGGCGCACGGGCCCAAGCTGCGCGAGGCGATCGACGCCATCAGCCTGGCGCTGACGACCCCCGTCATGCGCAGGATGAACGCCGCGGTCGACCTGGGCGGGCGCGAACCGGCCGCCGTCGCCGCGGAGTTCCTGCGCGCCCGGAACCTCATGTAGTTGCAGACCCCGCGCGGCTTGCGGCTCGGGATCGCGCTCGGCGAACCCGCTAGCCTGCCGCCGATGGCGGCGGCGATCCGGGTAGCGGTGTGCGACGACGCTCGGGCGGTGAAGTTCTTCCTGCGCCAGGTCCTCGAGGAGGAGGGCGACATCGAGGTCGTCGCGGCGACCAGCACCGGCGAGGAGGCGCTCGAGAAGCTCGGCGACTGCCCGACCGACGTGCTGCTGCTCGACCTCGTCCTGCCCGACGTCCCCGAGCCGGCCGCGCTCGTCCGCCGCATCCGCGACCGCGCGCCGGGAACGGCGATCGTGCTGATCTCCAACATGCCGTCGTTCAACCTCGAGCAGGAGGCCGCGCGGCTGCGCGCCGACGGCTGGATGCCGAAGGCGGCCAAGCCCGCGCAGCTGCGCGACGCGGTGCGGGCGGCGACCGGCTGAGCTGCGCCGGCGCCTCAGCGCTCCGCGACGGCCACGTGGCGGTCGGGGCCGACCGTGAGCGCGCGCTTGCCGTCGAGCAGCTCCAGCAGCTCGTCGCCGACGACCCGGCGTCGCCAGCCCTGCAGCGTGCGGACGTCGGGCGGGGGATCGCCGTCGCGCAGCGCGAGCACGATCCGCTGCAGGTCGGCGCGGGCGGCGATCAGCTCGTAGGCCAGCCCCTCCTCGAGGGCCCGCGCGCGCACGAGCGCCTCGGCGAGCGCGATCACCGGGGCGTCGAGGGCGTCGGGCTGCGCCGGGCGCGCGCCCTCGACCGGGATCGGCGGCCGGCTGCGGCCGCGCTGCACGGCGTCGAGGATCGCCCGCCCGCGGCGGCGCAGCGTCTGCTCGTTGACGCCGCGGATCTGCTCGAGCTGGCGCAGCTCGCTCGGGCGGCGCTTGGCGATCTCGACGAGCGCGGCGTCCGACAGGACCGAGGGGATCGGACGGTCCTGCGCGCGCGCCGTCTCCTCGCGCCAGGCGACGAGCTCGCGGGCGATCGCGCGCAGCTTGGGATCGAGCGAGTTCACGCGCGGCAGGCGCGCCAAGACGGTGTCGACGTAACGCTCGTCGCTGGCGCTCGCCAGCGCGACGCATTCCTCGCGCGCCCAGCCCAGCCGCCCGCGCGCGGCCAGGCGCTCCTGCAGCGCGGCCGCCGCCTGCAGCAGGTGGCGCACGTCGTCGCGCGCGTAGGCGATCTGCTCGGCGCTCAGCGGCCGCGCGTCCCAGCGCGTGAAGCTCGCGCTCTTGCCCAGCCGCACCCCGAGCAGCTCGTGCAGCAGCGCCTCGTAGCCGAGCTGCGCGCGCAGCCCGGCGAAGCCCGCCGCGAGCTGCGTGTCGAAGAGGTTCGTGATCTCCGTCCGCCACGCGCGCCGCAGCAGCGCGACGTCCTGGCGGCCGGCGTGCATGACGACCTCGACCTGCGGGTCGGCGAGCGCGTCCGCCAGCGGCGCGCAGTCCAGCGTGTCGTCGAGCGGGTCGAGGACCTCGATGCGCAGCTCGCCCCCCGGCGCCTCGACGGCGACCTGGACGAGGCACAGCAGCGTCCGGTAGCGGCCCTCGCCCATGAACTCGGTGTCGATGCCGAGCCGCCCGGAGGCGCGCGCGAGATCGGCGAGCGCCGCGACGTCGCCCCTGCCGTCGACGCCGCTCAACGGGACGCGGCGGGCTTCATCGGTCCTCGCGCCGCTCGCTCTCGGCGAGGAAGAGCTGA
The DNA here is from genome assembly GCA_035551055.1 of Solirubrobacteraceae bacterium. Taxonomy (GTDB): domain Bacteria; phylum Actinomycetota; class Thermoleophilia; order Solirubrobacterales; family Solirubrobacteraceae; genus CADCVQ01. Next base: position 3,763 of record DASZOA010000469.1, on the reverse strand, counting down.
TACACGAGCCAGACGCTGCCGGCGCCGACGAGCACGATCAGCGCGAAGAGCACGCCCCACAGGCTTGGGTTGAAGACGATCGCGAAGATCGCGACGACCACGAGCAATCCGATCGCGATCCGGACGAAGAGGCTCATGCCGCGAGCACCGTCGGGTCGGTCGGCAGCGCGGCGGGGTCGAAGCGGGCCAGCAGCTCGGCGAGCGTCGGCGTCTCGCCGGCGTCGGCGAGCCCGACCGACCGCGCCAGCTCGGCGCGCCCCTGCGCGGGCGAGTCGCCGGCAGCGGCGCGGTCGGCGAGCGTCACCGCGCCGTGCCGCTTGGCCAGCCGCGCGCCGTCGGGGCCGAGCACGAGCGGCACGTGCGCGTAGGCGGGCGGCCGCAGGCCGAGGCGCGCCGCGACGAGCAGCTGCCGCGGCGTCGTCTCGAGGAGGTCCGCGGCGCGCACGACCTCGCCCACGCCCTGTGCTGTGTCATCGACGACCACGGCGAGATTGTATGCCGGAGCGCCGTCGTTGCGGCATACGACCAGGTCGTCGACGACGGCGCCGCAGCGCCCCAGCAGCCGATCGTCGAACGCGACCGTCTCGCCGGCGGCGCGCAGTCGCAGGGCCGGCGGGCGCCCCGTCCGCTCGCGCTCGGCGCGCTGGGCGGCCGTCAGCTCGCGGCACGTGCCGGGATACGCGCCCTCGGGCCACGCGCCGTGCGGAGCCGACGCCGCCTGGCGGATCTCCGCGCGCGTGCAGTAGCAGGCGTACAGCTGACCGCCGGCGTCGAGCCGGGCGAGCGCGTCGGCGTAGAGCGCGCGGCGCTCGGACTGGCGGACGACCGGGCCATCCCAGTCCAGCCCGAGCGCGGCAAGGTCGGCGAGCTGCTGCTCGGCGACGCCGGGGCGCACGCGGCCCGTGTCGAGGTCCTCGATGCGCAGGAGAAAGCGCGCGCCCTGCGAGCGGGCGAACAGCCAGGCGAGCAGCGCGGTGCGCAGGTTGCCGAGGTGCAGCGTCCCCGTCGGAGACGGGGCGTAGCGGCCGGTGGCGTCGGGCTCGTGCAGGGTCAGCGGGCGCGGACGCCGGGGCGAACCGGGATCCCGCTGTCGTCGCCGATCGGAACGACGCTGACGATCGGATGCTCGCCGGTGTGGACCTCGACGATGACGCCGCTCGTCGCCGCCAGCAGCTCGCTCGCGCGGCGTCCCGCGATCAGCCGGGCGCCCTCGCCGACGCCGGCGGCGGCGAGGAACCCGTCGAGGTCGGGCGCGTCGAGGTCGAGCACGTCGAGCTTGAGCTGCTCGATCCGCGCGTCGGGCGCGGTCGCCCCCGGCGGGGCGTGCAGGAGCACCGCGGCGAGGTCGTCCGAGACGCGGTCGGCCTCGCCGACGACGCGGTCGAGGAGATCCTTCGCGGTCGCTCCCGGGCCGAGCTCCGCGAGCCAGGCGGCGAGCCGGTCGGGGCCGATCGGGACGTCGTCGACGCGGGCCTCCAGCAGGCCGTCGGAGCAGATCATCACCGATGAGCCGTCGGGCATCGGCAGGACCGTCTGGCGCTGCCCCGTCGGGAAGCCGACGCCGATCGGCGGCGCCGAGGACACCGTGACCGGACGATGCCGCGAAGGGCCGACGACGATCGGCGGCGGATGGCCCGCGCTGGCGTAGGTGAGCGTTCCCTTGACGGGATCGTGGATCGCGGCGATGACCGTCGCGAAGTCGTCCGACAGCTGACCATCGAGCGTGCGCCCGGAGATCGCGATCGCCTCGCGCGGGGAGAGCCCGGCCTCGAGGTGGGCGCGCACCGTGAAGCGGACGAGCATCGTCTTGGCGATCGCCTGGCGCCCGTGGCCCGAGACGTCGCCGAGCAGCAGGCCGACGCGCCCGTCCGGCAGCGGGAAGGCGTCGTAGAAGTCACCGCCCGCCGGCCCGTCGGCGGGGCGGTAGGCGACCGTCGCCAGCAGCGCGCCGATCCGCGACGGGACCGCCGGCAGCATCGCCTCCTGGAGCAGGCCGATGTCCTCCACCAGCAGCTCGCGCTGGCGCTCGAGCCGTCGCGTGCGGACGGCCGCGACGATCGCGTTGGCGAGCAGCGCGAGGACGAGCAGGACGAGCCCCGCCAGCGCGTACTTCGCCCACGTCACGAGCACCCCCGCGACGTTCAAGTCGCTGGCGCCGGCGTCGGCGGAGCCCTGCAGCGTCGAGACGCCGGCGGCCGGCCGCGGCTGCGACGTCGTCGCGGGGTCGTCGGCGCGCACGCGCATGATCGCCTCGGCGGCGGGCGTGACGAGCGGGGCCTCGAGCGCCGACATCGCGATCGGACCGGCCGAGGACGCCGCGGGCGCCGCGCCGGCGAGCGGGGAGCCCGGCGCGAGCGGACGCGCGAACGCATCCGCCGCCGGCGCGCCGGCGCCGCCGCGCGGCCGGCTCGGGGCGCCGCGCGCGTCGGGTACGGCGAGCGCACCGCCGTCGCGCCCCTCGCCGGCGGGCGCGGCCGGGCCGGAGCCGGCGACCGGCGGCGGGACGGCGAGCGCCGGCTGGGACGGCGGCACCTCCGTAGAGGGGCTCTGCGTCGCCCCGCCGTTGCTCGGCCCGCTGCGCGCGCTCTCGGCGGACGGCGCGGTCCTGCGGGGGCCGACGTAGCCCTCGACCGGGAGCGCCGCGCGCGCCTCGGGCGGCGCGGTCAGCAGCGGCGGCCCCGGGCCCCGGCCGCGGTCGCCGTCCTCGCGGCCGGCGCCCGGCTTGGGCGCGACGGGCGCCGCGGCGCCGGGGGCCGGCGCCGGCGTCGCGGGCGGCGCATGCTGCGGCAGAGGACCGCCGCCGGGAGGACCGCCGCCGGGCGGACCAGCGTCCTGGCCTCCTCCGCGACCCTTGCCGCCCTTCCCCTGCGCCTTGACGCTGATCTTCGCCGGCACGAGGGCGACCTGGTTGTCGCCGACCGGACCGGCCGGGCCGCTCTCCTTGCCGCGCCCGCCCTCGTCGCCGCGCTTGCCGTCGCCGGCGGCCGGCTGCACGGCGAGCGCCGCTACGAGCAGGGCGCACGCGAGCATCTCGAGCTGCGTTCGGCGGCGGTTCATATTCATGAGAGACGTCCCGGGCGCAGGCGACGTGTTCCCGCTGGCATCCTTACCCCCCGGCATGTGGGCATTGTGCCGGTGACGCACTTGCAAGTCCAGCGCGGGAACCGGGCTTTACGCAGGAGTTTGCTGCGCGGATGCGCAGACCTGCTGCGCGATCCTGCAGCGCGAGGGGCGTGCCGGCCGGCGCCGATCGTCTAGCGTCCGCACCTGATGGCGACGTCGGACGAACAGCAGGCGGGCGAGCCGCCGCCCTGCGCGCCCTGCCGGGGCACCGGCCAGGTGATCTCGAACCTCGGCGGGACCGCGCAGCTCGTCCGCTGCCCGTGGTGCGAGGGCGGCGGAGTGCAGCTTGCCGATCACGACGCGCAGCTCGCGCGGGCCGCGCGCTGAGCGGCCGCCGCGTCGACCTTCCGTCCAGAACCGCGGGCGATCTTCGCCGTCCACGCGTCGAGGGCCGATGAGCCACCCGTGCAACAGCCATCGCCCTGGCACCTAGGGCAAACCGCCTCGTGAGGGCGGGCGACGGATCGACCGTCATCACGTGCGCGAAGCGCCACCGCGAGGGCCTGCACACACAGTCAAGACGATCCAGGAGGGATCACATGCTGCAGAACCTGCGCAACCGCGCATCGGACGAGTCGGGCTTCACCCTCATCGAGCTTCTCGTCGTCGTCCTGATCATCGGCATCCTCGCCGCGATCGC
>DASZOA010000468.1:0-8603 GCA_035551055.1 Solirubrobacteraceae bacterium | reverse complement strand
GCAGGATCTTGAAGTCCAGCCACAGCGACCAGTTCTCGATGTAGAAGTTGTCCCACTCGACGCGGTCGGCGAGCGAGGTCTGCCCGCGCAGGTCCACGGCCTGCGCCCAGCCGGTGATGCCCGATTTGACCCGATGGCGCTCGCCGTATCGCTCTATGTCTTCGCGGAACAGATCGACGAACTCGGGACGCTCGGGACGCGGCCCGATCAGGCTCATCTCGCCCTTGAGCACGTTGAAGAGCTGCGGCAGCTCGTCGAGCGAGGTCCGCCGAAGCCAGCGCCCGATTCGCGTCCTGCGATCCTGTCCCTCGACCCCGCCGGGCGCCGACCCAGGGCTCGGCCGGAAACCGGAGCGGTCGGGTTCCATTCGCATCGAACGGAACTTCAGCAGCTCGAAGAACTGGCCGTCACGGCCGACGCGGCGCTGCCGGAAGAGCACAGGCCCCGGCGAGCTCAGCTTGACGGCGACTGCGATAGCTGCCATCAGCGGCGCGAGCAACACCGTCAGCAGCGCTGCGCCCACGCGGTCAACCAGGTGCTTGACGGCGAACTCCCAGCCGCGGGGGTTCATACCCTGCAGCGCGATCAGCGGCAGCCCCCCGAGGTGCTCGAGCGTGGAGTGCTGGCTGTGAGCGTCGAACAGACGCGGCACCACCGACACCTGCAGCCCCAGCCGCTGGCACTCGCGGACGAGCGGAAGAAGCCGCCGGTCCGGATCGTTGATGAAGCCGAGGATCACGTGGACGACCTGATGCGTTCGCACGACCTCTGAAAGCTGCTCAGGACCTCCGAGCAAAGGTGGCATGCGATCGGGGACGTTGACCGTGCGCAGCGGATCCGAGTCGAGAAATCCGACCGGATGCAGCCCGTACTCTGGCCGCCCCTGTAGTCGCCGTGCGATGTGGGCGCCGATCAGCCCCGCGCCGACGATGACGGCTGGGCGCTGACCGGCGCCGGTCATCCGCTGTCGCGCTTGGAGCCCGACGAGCGCCGAGCGCCCACTCGCCGTCAGCAGAAATCCGAGCGCCCACACGGGCGCGACGGCGACGCCTGGGCGCTCGGTGATGCCGGTCAGCAGGGAGACGGCGATGAGCAGCATTGACGCGATCGACACCGTGCTCGCCACCGCGGCGACCTCTTCCGTCACGACCGGCCGCAGCTGCTGGCTGTACCGCCCGCGCGCGTAGAGGAGGACGACGGTCAAGGGGGGCAGGGCGAGGGTGATCGCGGTGCGGGACGCGAATGACTCTTCCCCCCAGCGAGCGGCGGCTGCGAGTCCGACCGCCGCGGTCAGCGCGACGACGTCGGACAGCAGACGAAGCGCCACGAAGCTGCGGCCTTCGAGTCGCGGTCGCCGCGGGGGCGGCGGCGATCCAGCCGTGGACGCGCCGGTGGCGATCGAGTCTCGGCGCTCGCGCGTGTCGAACCGCTGCGGGCGGCCGCGCTTCGTCCGCGCCTGTCCACCTTCTGCGCGCATCTCCCCTCGTCCGCCTGCGTCGAGTCGCCTATCAGGCCGGGCTACCCAAAACACCGAACTACTGCGCACTGCGCGTTGGTGCCCGTACGGCGGCTGCGATCGTGACGTTCCCCCGTGCGATCACGCACCGTCGGCTGCGGACACCGCCCGGAGCCGCTCCGCCGGCGTCATCATTCGCGCAACCGACGGCACGGCTGTCTTGTCGGCTCCGCCGACGCCGGAGAACGAGCTCCCGGCCGCTCTAACCGGAGGCTTTGCCGTGGTCCGGCGCGAACGCCATCAGCTCGACGCGGTGCCCCGCCGGGCAGCGGACGAAGGCGCGCGGGGAGCCCCAGTGCTCGGCGCGCGGCTGGGGCTCGAAGCCCGCCTCGTGCAGCGCCGCGAGCGCAGCGTCATAGTCGTCGACGACGACCGCGACGTGGCCGGCGAGCGGCACGACCGGCTGGTCGTCGTAGAGCAGGTGGACCTGCGTCGCGCCGCGCTGCAGCCACGTCGCGCGGTCGGCGAGCGGCGCGGGCGGCTCGACGTGCTCGAAGCCGAGCAGCCGCCAGAAGCGCGCGCAGGCGTCGGCATGGATCTCGCGGACCTCGAGCGCGACGTGCTGGATCATCTCGCCCCTCCTACCCGCTGCACGTTGGCGGCATGGATCGCGCGCTGCGTCGCGCCGCGCCGGGCGATCGGCAGCTCGGCGTCGGGCAGCTTGGACAGGTAGTCGAGGTCCTCGCGCAGGATCGCCGCCGCGCGCGCGCCCTCGAGCACCTCGCCGTGGCCGGGCACGACGTAGGCCGCCGCCTCGACGAGCGGCTCCAGGCGCCGCAGCGTCGCGACGTACGCGTCGCGCGAGCCGCCGGCGGAGAGCATCGGGACCTCGACCGGCGAGAGGTAGTCGCCGCACACGAGCACCCGCGCCCAGCCGATCCAGATCGCCATCCCGTCGGCGGTGTGGCCGTCGGCGGCAAGCAGCTCGAGCTCCCCGTCGCCGATCTCGCAGTGCCCGGGCACCGGCAGCGCCTGGACGTGGCCGAGCGACAGCGGTGCGGGGCGGTCGAGGTAGTGCTCGTCGTCGAAGGCGCGCAGCTCGCGGGCGGCGGCGCCCGGCTCGGCGGCCAGCCGCGCGGCCGTCGTCTCGGCCACGCCGAGCGCGGCGCCGGGGAACGCGAGCCGGCCGAGCAGGTGGTCCCAGTCGGCGTGCGTGGCGAGCAGGCCGCTGAGCTCGAAGCCCGAGTGCTCGAGCACCGCGGGGAGCACCTCGAGCTCGTCGGGGAAGATCGGCGAGTCGATCACGAAGCACTCCTCGCCGCGGCGCACGATCGTGCAGGTCGTCTGCCAGACGCGACTCGTGGCGACGAGCACGTCGGGGTGCAGGCCGACGACGCGCACGCGCGCCTCAGGCGGCTGTACGCGCGGCGGCGATCGTGGACGCGGCCATCGGCGACGAGTGGGCCTACACGCCCAGCAGCTTGACCGCCTCGAGCAGGTTCTTCGCCTCGGCCGTCGGCTTCTTCTGGCCCGGCTCGAGCTGCTCCCGCTTGCGGTTGACCCAGATCACGGGGATCTTGTTCTTCAGGCAGGGCTCGACGTCGTGGTAGTAGCTCGACGAGATGTGCACCCAGCCCTTCTTCGTGCCCATCCGCCGCGCGCACTCGGTGAAGTGCGCCATGTCGGGCTTGTAGGAGCGCACCTGCTGGGCGGTGACGACGAGGTCGAAATCGTGCGGGATGTGGCGCCGCGTCTGCCCGAGCAGCTTGTCGTCGATGTTCGAGATCAGGCCGGTCTTGAACTGCTTGGTGACCTTGCCGAGCTGGGAGTTGGTCTCCTTGAACGGCGGCCAGCGCTGCACGCTGTCGGGCAAGAAGCCCGAGCGCGAGGGCTCCAGCGGCCAGTCCAGGCGCTTGGAGATCTCGACCGCGGTGCGCCGCAGCACCTCGGCGTACAGCTCGTACGAGCCGGCCTCGATCTGGCGCTCGATCTCGTGGAAGTTCGGGATCAGCTCGTCGCGGTCGATCGTGAAGCCGTCGCGGGCGGCCTCCTTCTGGAAGGCCTCGAAGATCCCCTGCTCCCAGTCGATCAGCGTGCCGTAGACGTCGAACGTGACGAGCGTGATCTGCTTGGGAAGCGCCATGAAGGGCGCCATCATAGGAGCTTGTCCGGGCCGCTGGCCGCGCGGCGCGGAGGCGGGTGAACTATTGTGGCGCCCGCCGGTGGACCTTCTCGAATACAAGGGAAAGCAGGTGCTGGCGCGCTACGACGTGCCGCTGCATCGGGGCAGGGAGGCCGCGACCGTCGAGCAGGCGGTCGCCGCCGCCGAGGCGGTCGGCTACCCGGTCGCCGTCAAGGCCCAGGTCAAGATCGGCGGGCGCGGCAAGGCCGGCGGCATCAAGATCGCCGCGAGCCCCGACGAGCTCCGCGAGCACGCGGCGAGCATCCTCGGGATGGACATCCGCGGCCACACCGTCCACGAGCTGTGGATCCAGGAGGCGGCCGAGATCGCCTCCGAGTACTACGCCGCCGTCGTCTTCGATCGCGCCGCCAAGGCGCCGCTCGCGATGCTCTCCACCCAGGGCGGCATCGACATCGAGCAGGTCGCGGCCGAGCACCCCGAGGCGCTTGCGACGATCCACATCGACCCGCTCGTCGGCTTCCGGGCCTTCCACGGGCGGCGGCTGGCCTACGAGGCCGGCGTCGAGACCGACATAGTGCGTCCGGTCGCCGAGCTGCTCGCGACGCTCTACGAGGTCTTCGCGCGCGAGGAGGCGACGCTCGTCGAGATCAACCCGCTGATCCTCACCCCCGACCGCCGCGTCGTCGCGCTCGACGCGAAGGTCGCACTCGACGACAGCGCGCTGTTCCGCCATCCCGATAACGCGGCGCTCGAGGACACGAGCAACGCCGACCCGCAGGAGCTGATGGCCAGCGAGCGCGGGCTGACGTACGTCAAGCTCGACGGCGACATCGGCATCTTCGGCAACGGCGCCGGGCTCGTCATGTCGACGCTCGACGTCGTCGCGCAGGCAGGCGGCGCGCCGGCGAACTTCCTCGACGCCGGCGGCGGCGCGAAGGCCGAGGCGATCGTCGCGTCGGTCGAGGTGATCCTCAGCAACCCGAGCGTCAAGGCGGTGCTGTTCAACGTCTTCGGCGGCATCACGCGCTGCGACGAGGTCGCCAGGGGCCTGATCGAGGCCTACGAGATCCTCCAGCCGAGCGTGCCGTTCGTCGTCAGGCTCGACGGCACGAACGATGTCGAGGCGCGCAAGCTGCTCGCCGACGCCGACCTGCCCAACGTCTTCCCCGAGGCGACGATGGACGGCGCGGCGGCGCGGGTCGTGGAGCTCGTGCGCGCGGCCGAGATGGAGCGCTCGGCGTGAGCGCGCGCGGCGACTCGGCGACCGGTGGCGCCGAGAGCGCAGGCGGAGGCTGGCGATGAGCATCCTCGTCGGCCACGACACGCGCCTGGCGGTGGCCGGCCTGACCGGCCGCGAGGGCCGCTACCACGCGCTGAACAACCGCCGCTACGGTACCCAGGTCGTCGCGGGCGTCACGCCCGGCAAGGGCGGCCAGGACGTCGACGGCGTGCCGGTGTTCGACACGTTCCGCGCCGCCGTCGCGGCGACCGGCGCCAACACGGCGATGATCTTCGTGCCGCCGCCCTCTGCGGCCGACTCGATCCTCGAGGCCGAGGACGCCGGCATCGGGACGATCGTGGCGATCACCGAGGGGATCCCCGCGCACGACGAGCTCATGGTCTACGCCGTGCTGAAGCGCAACCCCGCCGTGCGGCTCGTGGGCCCCAACTGCCCCGGCGTGCTGTCGCCGGGCAAGGCCAACGTCGGGATCATCCCGGCCAGCTTCTTCAAGCCCGGCAACGTCGGCGTGGTGTCGCGCTCGGGCACGCTGACCTACCAGATCGGCAACGAGCTGGCGCAGAGCGGCTTCGGCAACTCGACGATCGTCGGCATCGGCGGCGACCCCGTGCCCGGCTCGTCGTTCGTCGACATCATCGATCTGTTCGAGGCCGACCCCGAGACCGACCTGATCGTCATGAGCGGTGAGATCGGCGGCTCGGCGGAGGAGGAGGCGGCCGGGTACATCGCCGCGCACGTGACCAAGCCGGTCGTCGGCTACGTCGCCGGCCTGACCGCGCCGCCGGGCAAGACGATGGGCCACGCCGGCGCGATCGTCTCGGGCTCGACCGGCGGCGGGCAGGCCAAGGTCGACGCGCTCGAGGCCGTCGGGGTGCGCGTCGGGCGCACGCCGACGCAGGTCGCCGAGATCGCGGTCGAGATCCTCGACCGGTAGCGTCGCGGGGGCGCGATGACGACCTCGCCGTGCAGACACCCGCGCCATGCGTGACGACGATCCGACGACCGAGGAGCTGCGCCTCGAGCAGCTCGAGCGCGAGCGCGCCGAGCGAGCCCGCGCCGAGCAGGCGCCCTCCGAGCCGGAGCGGCGCGCGGCCGAGCGACGCGCCGACAAGGCCGCCTACCTGCGCGACAAGCTCGACGAGCAGGCGGCCAACCCCGACGATCCGGGCTGAGCGCGCGTTCGGCGGCGGGCGGGGGCGAGTCTGGCCTCCTCGAGACCTACAGTGATCGGATGCCGGCCACGACCGATCTCGCGACGCGCGCCGGCGAGCTGCTGCGCGCGCTCGCCGGGCCGCAGGCGAGCTTCCGCGAGCACCAGCTCGAGGCGATCGCCGACCTCGTCGAGGAGCGCGCGCGGGTGCTGTGCGTGCAGCGCACGGGCTGGGGCAAGTCGGCGGTCTACTTCATCGCGACCGCGCTGCTGCGATCCGATCCCACCCACCCCGCCGGGCCGACGCTGATCGTCTCGCCGCTGCTGGCGCTCATGCGCAACCAGATCGCCGCCGCGCGTCGGCTCGGGATCCGCGCGCACACGATCAACTCGACCAACCGCGACGCCTGGCAGGAGATCTCCGCGCTGCTCGACGCCGACGCGGTCGACCTGCTGCTGATCAGCCCCGAGCGGCTCAACAACCCGCAGTTCCGCGCGCAGATGCTGCCGGCGTTCGCGCGCCGCGTCGGACTGCTCGTCGTCGACGAGGCGCACTGCATCTCGGACTGGGGCCACGACTTCCGCCCCGACTACCGGCGCATCGCCGAGATGCTCGAGCGACTGCCCGCCGGCGTCGGCGTCCTGTGCACGACGGCGACCGCCAACGACCGCGTCGTCGCCGACGTCGAGGAGCAGCTGCGCAGCGGCCACGGCGGCGCGCCGCTCGTCGCCTACCGCGGCCCGCTCGGTCGCTCGAGCCTGCGCTTCGAGGTCGTCGAGCTGCCCGGCCAGGCCGAGCGGCTGGCCTGGCTCGCCACCCATCTCGGGGAGCTGCCGGGCTCGGGGATCGTCTACACCCTGACCAAGCGCGACGCCGAGCAGGTCGCCGACTGGCTGAACGCCCACGCGATCGCCGCCGAGGCGTACACCGGCGAGATCGACAGCGAGCGGCGGATCGCCGTCGAGGACCGGCTGCTCGCCAACGACCTCAAGGTCGTCGTCGCGACGAGCGCGCTGGGGATGGGCTACGACAAGCCCGACCTCGGCTTCGTCGTGCACTACCAGGCGCCGGGCTCGGCGATCGCCTACTACCAGCAGGTCGGCCGTGCCGGCCGGGCGATCGAGCGCGCCGAGGTCGTCCTGCTGCGCGGCGCCGAGGACCGCCGGATCCAGGACTTCTTCATCGAGCAGGCGTTTCCGCGCCGCGAGCTCGTCGAGCGCGTGCTCGCTCACCTCGACGCCGTCGGTTCGGAGGGCGCCTCGACGCCCGAGCTGACGGCGATGGTCAACCTCGGGCGCGGCCGGCTCGAGGCGATGCTCAAGGTGCTCGACGTCGAGGGCGCGGTCGCGCGCGACGGCAGCCGGTGGGTGCACGAGCCCGGCACCCGCTGGTCCTACGACGCCGAGCGCTACGAGCACGTCACCGCGCTGCGCCGCCGCGAGCAGGCGACGATGGCGAGCTTCGGCGCCGACGGGCGCTGCCTGATGCGCGCGCTCCAGGAGGAGCTCGACGACCCCGACCCGCGCGACTGCGGGCGCTGCTCGGTCTGCGCCGGGCCGCGCTACGACGGGCCGCTCGACCCCGGCCTCGTGCGCGAGGCGATCGACCACCTGCGCTCGCGGCCGCTGACGCTCGACGCGAAGAAGATGGCGCCCGACGCCGAGGGCCGGATGCGTCGGATCCCCGCCGAGGTCGTCGTCGAGGAGGGGCGCGCGCTCGCGCGGCTCGGCGACGGCGGCTGGGCGCCGGTCGTGCAGGAGGGCCTGCGCGCGGGCCGCTTCTGCGACGAGCTGCTCGACGCGCTCGAGCGGCTCGTGCGCGCCTGGAGCCCGCCCGTGGGCTGGATCGCGGCGGTGCCGTCGGCGCGCCACCCGGGCGTCGTCGACGACCTCGCCCGGCGGCTCGCGCAGGCGCTCGGGATTCCGTTCGCCGCGCTGCTCGAGCGCACCGGCGAGCGCCCGCCGCAGCGCGAGATGCACAACGCCGCGCAGCAGGCGGCGAACGTCCGCGGCGCGTTTCGCGTCACCGCCGAGCCGCCGCCGGAGGGCTGCCTGCTCGTCGACGACCTGCGCCTCAGCGGCTGGACGCTCGCGATGGTCGGCGGCCAGCTGCGCCGCCGCGGAGCCGGGCCGGTCCATCCGCTCGCGCTGGCGACGGCGCTCTGAGGCGGCGCGCGGCGAGGCGGGCGGGCGCGCGGGCCGCGCTCACCCGGGGCGCCGCCGCCGAAACGGCAGCGCCAGGACGGCGAACATCGCGAGCGCGAGCAGCCCGGCGGCGGCGATGTACCACGGCCACGGGCCCATGAGGTCGAGCAGCGAGTCGGGCGGCTTGCGGCGCAGGAACATGTAGTTGCCACCCGTCGCCACGGTGGCGACGGCCGCCGCCGCCGCGACCGCGAGCGTGGCCGCGAACGCGCGCGCCACGGCGCCCGGCCGCGGCGCGATCCCGCGGCCGGCGACGATCAGCAGCGCCGCCACGACGGTTCCGCCGTGGACCACGAAGTACGTGAGGAACAGGACGTCGGGGAACTCGTGGCCGAGGTCCGGCGTGAGGCTGGCCTGCAGCGAGCCGGTCAGGCCCCAGAAGTACGTCAGCTCGACGAGCTGCGGCCGC
>DASZOA010000467.1:0-6268 GCA_035551055.1 Solirubrobacteraceae bacterium | reverse complement strand
GAGCTGCTGCAGGACTGGGTCGCCGACGAGCGGCTGCACGACGCCCGCCTGGCCGTGCTCGTCCCCGGCGCAGCGGCCGTGCTCGACGGCGAGGCGCCGGACCCGCGTGCGGCGGCGATCCGCGGGCTCGTGCGCAGCGCGCAGTCCGAGCATCCCGGCCGCATCGGCTCGATCGACGCCGGCGCCGGCGAGGAGCTCGGGCCGGCGCTGGCCACCGGCGAGGCCGAGGTCGCCGTCCGCGACGGCGCGGCGTTCGTGCCGCGGCTGGTGCGGGCGCCCGCCGACACGCCGCCGCCGGCGGGCAGCTGGCGCCTGGCGCCCGAGCGCGCCGGCGCGCTCGTCGGCGCGACCCCCGCCGAGGGCGACGGCGACCGCCCGCTGCGCCGCGGCGAGGTGCGGCTCGCGGTCCGGGCGGCCGGCGTGAGCTTCCGCGACGTGCTCGTGGCGATCGGCGTGCACGGCGGGCAGCTCGGGATCGAGGCCGCGGGCGTCGTCGCCGAGGTCGGGCCCGGCGTCGCCGGCCTCGCCGCCGGCGATCGCGTCATGGGCCTCGTGCCGGGCGCGTTCGGCCCGCTCGCCGTCGCCGACGCGCGCATGCTCGTGCCGATCCCCGCCGGCTGGTCGTTCGCGCAGGCGGCGACCGTGCCGCTCGCGCACGCCGCCGCCCAGCTCGCGCTCGTCGAGGTCGCGCGGCTGGCGCCCGGCGAGCGGGTGCTCGTCCACGCCGCGGCCGGCGGGGTCGGCATGGCGGCCGTCCAGCTCGCGCGGTCGCTCGGCGCCGAGGTGTTCGCCACCGCGAGCCCCGCGAAGTGGGGCGCGCTGCGCGCGCTCGGGCTCGACGACGAGCACATCGCGTCGTCGCGCAGCGCCGAGTTCGGCGCGCGCTTCGCCGGCGCGACCGGCGGCGCCGGCGTCGACGTCGTCCTCAACTGCCTGACCGGCGAGCTCGTCGACGCGTCGCTCGGGCTGCTGGCCCGCGGCGGGCGCTTCGTCGAGCTCGGCACGGCCGACGTGCGCGACGCGGCCGCCGTCGCCGCCGCGCATCCCGGCGTGCGCTACGAGACGCTCGACCTGCTCGCCAGCCCGCCGCAGCGGCTCGCCGAGATCCTCGGCGCGGTCGCCGCCCGGCTCGAGCGCGGCGAGCTCGCACCGCTGCCGCTGACCGCCTGGGACGTGCGCGACGGGTCCCGGGCGCTGGAGCTCGTCGGCCAGGCGCGCCACGTCGGCAAGGTCGTGCTGACGGTCGCGCACGCGCTCGATCCGCACGGCACGGTCCTCGTGACCGGCGGCACCGGCGGGCTCGGGGCGGTCGTCGCCGAGCATCTCGCGCGCGCCCACGGCGTGCGCCACCTGCTGCTCGCCAGCCGCCGCGGAGCGCGCGCCCCCGGCGTCGCGCAGCTGCAGGCCCGGCTGGCGGAGCTGGGCTGCGAGGCGACGGTGGCGGCCTGCGACGTCGGCGACCGCGCCGCCCTCGCGCGGCTGCTCGACGCGGTCCCGCCGGAGCGGCCGCTGACGGCCGTCGTGCACGCCGCGGGCGCGCTCGAGAACGCGATGATCGGATCGCTGGACCGCGCCAGGCTCGACGCGGTGATGCGGCCGAAGGCCGACGCGGCGCGCTGGCTGGACGAGCTCACCCGCGACCGCGACCTCGCCGCCTTCGTGATGTTCTCGTCGGTCGCGGCGACCTTCAGCCATCCCGGGCAGGGCAACTACGCGGCCGCCAACGCCTACCTCGACGGCCTCGCGCAGCGCCGCCGTGCGCGCGGGCTGCCGGCGACGGCCGTCGCGTGGGGCCTGTGGGCGACCGGGAGCGGGATGTCGACGCGGCTGACCCGCGAGGACGTCGAGGTGCTCGCGGCCGACACCGGCCAGCGCGAGCTGCCGGCCGAGCAGGCGCTGGCGCTGCTCGACGTCGCGCTGGTCCACCGCGAGCCGCTGCTCGTCGCCACGACGCTCGACCTTGCGACGCTCCGCGCCCAGGCGCGCACCGGCGTGCTGCCGGCGCTGCTGTCCGAGCTCGTGCGGGCGCCCCCACGCCGCGCGCAGTCAAGCGCCGGCGCCGGCGGCTCGCTCGCCCGCGAGCTCGCGGCGGCCGCGCCCGACGAGCGCCAGGCGCTCGTGCTCGAGCTCGTGCGCGCGCAGGCCGCCGCCGTCCTCGGCCACGCGTCGGGCGCCGACGTCGAGCCCGACCGCCCGTTCAAGGAGCTCGGCTTCGACTCGCTCGGCTCGGTCGTGCTGCGCAACCGCCTCGCGCAGATCACGGGGCTGCGGCTGCCCTCGACGCTCGTCTTCGACCATCCGACGCCCGCCGCGATGGCCGCGTTCGTGCGCGCGCTGGCCGAGCGCGAGGAGGCGCCCGCGCACGCGCCGGCGGCGACGCCGAGCGCGGCTCCCGCGCCGTCCGTCGCACCCGCCGTCGAGTCGCCGCCCGACGACGTCCTCCCGCAGCCGCGCGACGCGGCCGCTCCCAGCCCGAACGGCGCCGGCGCGCATCCCGCGCTCGCGGCCAGCCACGACGACGACCCCCCGGGCGCACCCGATCGCCGCTACCGTGGCCCCGTGCTCGGCCGGATCGCCGGCGCGGCGCGCGCGATGCGCTTCCGCGCGTGGGTGCTCACGACGCAGGCCCGCCTCGTGCGGCTGCGCTGCCGGCTCGTCGTCGAGGTCGCCGGCACGCCGCGCTTCGACGAGCTGCCGCGGATCGTGACCGACGCCGTCGGCGAGGGCGGCGGCTCGCTGACGCTGCGGATCGGGCGCGACTGCCGCTTCGGGCGCGAGCTGACGCTCGACCTGTGGACGCACGCCGACGGCGTGCTCGAGATCGGCGACCGCTGCCAGTTCCAGGACCGCATCCGCCTGCAGCCTTGGGGCGGCGCGATCCGCGTCGGCGAGCAGGTGCGCGTGCGCGACGCCGCCGAGCTGAAGTCCAAGGGCGAGCTCGTCGTCGGCGCCGACTCGTTCATCGGGCGCAACGCGACCGTGCACTGCCACGAGCGGATCGAGCTCGCCGAGCACGTCAACCTCGCCGAGGGCGTCAACGTCATGGACTCCGACCACACGCACGACGGCAGCGACACGTACGTGGCGCGCCAGCCGGTCGTCTCGGCCCCCGTCGTCGTCGGGCGCAACGTCTTCGTCGGGACGAACGCGCTGATCCTGCGCGGTTCGCGCGTCGGTCGCAACGCGATGGTCGCGACCGGCTCGGTGCTCACCGGCGGGGAGTACCCGGAGCGCCACCTGCTGGCGGGCGCCCCGGCGCAACCGCTGCGGCCGCTGCGGCCCGACGAGCCCGTACCGTCCTGACCGGCGTCAGCAGCGGCGAGGCCCCGCCCGGCAGCCCGAGGCCGCCGAGCACGCCGCGCACCTCGCGCGGGTCCTCGCGCCGGGCGAGGCACAGGCCGGCGGACACGACCGCGTCGGCGAGCAGCAGCGCCGCGAGTGCCGCGCGCTGCGGCCGGCGCCAGTGGCGCGCGGCGTAACGGCGCAGGGACGCGACCCACTCCGCGCGCATCCGCGCCGGGTCGGCGCGCTGCGCACGCCGCACGCTCGTGCCGTACCCGTGCGCCGCGGTCGCCGCCGGCACGATCTCGACGCCGCGCCCGGCCGCCTTCAGCCGCGCGCAGAGGTCGCCGTCGTTGAAGAACAGCGCAAAGCGCTCGTCGAGCGGAGCGGGCTCGAGCTCGGCGCGCCGGCCCAGCACGCACGCCGCCGCCGGGCAGAACACGGCGACGGGCTCGCGCGGCGGCCCGCCCGCCCACAGCTCCTCGTAGCGGCGGTGCGCCAGCGCGCGGCCGCCGCGCAGGCGCGCGTCGACGCGCCGACCGACCGTGGTGTACGCCCACAGCACCCCGGGCAGGCCGATGTCGCGCCGCGCGTGCAGCTGCGGCGTCCCGTCCGGATCGCGCAGCAGCGCGGCGGCGAGCGCGACGTCGGGACGTGCGCGGAGATGCTCGCGCAGCGCGAGCGCGCAGCCGGCGTCCATGACGCAGTCGGGGTTGAGGATCAGGACGTGCTCGCCGCGGGCGAGGGCGAAGGCGGCGTTGACGGCGGCCGCGAAGCCGCGGTTGGTGCCCATCGGCAGCAGCCGCACGGCGTCGCCGGCGCGCGCCGCCACGCGCACGCCCGTCTCGTCGCGCGACGCGTTGTCGGCGACGATCACCTCGACCGCCAGCCCGTCGCGCGCCTGCGCCAGCGCCGCGTCGAGGCACGCGTCGATCTCGTCGCCGTGCTCGAAGGTGACGATCAGGATCGAGACGTCGGGGCGGCCGGGCACACGACCAGCCTACGTGCCGGCCGGCGCCGCGGGCGGGCACGCGGCGGTTGCGACCGGCCGGCCGCCAACCGCCGCTCGGACCGGCTTGCTACGGGATCGTCGTCAGCGCGATGGCGCCGACCGGCGTCGCGATGATCGACGTCTCGGACAGGCGGAACGGGCTGCCCGCGCCGCATTCGACGAAGAACTCCGATGGCCCGCCGATCGTGCGGGTCCCCTGCATGAACAGCGTCGACGGCGCCGTCTTGCTGTTGACGATGACGTTCTGCATCGACTCCGTCACGTCACCCGCGAGGTTGAGGCGGCAGCGGCCGGCGGGCGAGTCGCGCTCCGGAAGAAGCGGGTTCTGCGGCCCGGGGAGCGCCGTCATGACCGTCGAGGCGGTGACCGCGTAGGCGCCCGCCGGAACGGTCAGCGATGCGACCTTGATCATCTGGTTCGGCGGCAGGCCCTCGGGGCCCGCCTTGCGGATCGCGTGGAATGCGTTCGCACCGCCGCCGACGCTCGCACCGGTAACGGGGACCGAGCCTCTGCGCAGCTTGTTGGCGGTGATCGTGCCGTTTCTGATGTCCCTGCCCTGGATCGATCCGTTCCTGATGTCGGCCGACCGGATGACGCCGTTCTTGATCTGCGTGCTCGACGTGATGATCGTGGCTGCGAACGCGGTGCCGGTGCAGGCAACGACGAGCGCGATACACGAGATGACGAGCGCCGGGCTGGGCCGTCGGAGCTTCATTGCGAGTCCTTCCCTGAGAGTTTGTGATGCCTGCCGCATACGGGACCTTAGACCCTTCGCCTGGAGGATGAGGCACACGGCGACGGATCGCTAGACCTTCGTACAGAGATGGACGACCTCCTCGGTGAGCAGCCCGTAGCGCCGGGCGCCGGCGGGGCCCAGACGCTCTGCGTACCGGTCCAGATGCACCTCGAAGCCGGCCGCTCGCAGGCGGTCGGCGTAGTCGGGTCCGTACGCGCGCACGTGGTCGCGCTGGGCAAACCGGCGCAGCCGCTCCGCGGGATCGGTGATCGACGGGTCCTCGTCGGTGCGCTCGAGCAGGATCGGCACCTGCAGGATCGCCCAGCCCGTGGGCCGCAGGACGCGGCACAGCTCGCGCATGGCGCGCGCGTCGTCGGGGACGTGCTCGAGGACGTGGCTGCAGAGGATGACGTCGAAGAAGTCGTCGGGGAAGTCGATCGCGGTGATGTCCATCTGCACGTCGGCGAGGCCCGGATCGAGGTCGGCGCTGAGGTAGTCGATCAGCGGCTCGCCGATCAGGCGCTCGCGCAGGACCGGCTCGGGCGCGACGTGCAGCATGCGCTTGGGCGCCGAGCTCGTGAAGAGGTCCGTCTCGTCGCGCAGATACATCCACACGAGCCGGTGGCGCTCGAGCGATCCGCAGCTCGGGCAGCGCGCGTCGGGGCGGACGACGTTGCCGGCGCCGAAGGGGAGAAAGCGGCGCGCGGTCGCGCCGCAGAGCGGGCAGAGCACGCCGTCGCCGCCCGCCTCCGGCCGCCGGCGGGCGGCCAACCGCGCGCGCAGGGCCCGGACGGCCTGCGAGCGCGCGAGCTTGCGCGCGGCCTTCAGAGCAACGGCGCGGGTGGACATCGCGCGACAATAGCGCCACATCCCAGCGCAGCGGGGGGCGTGCGCAGGCGCCGCATCGGGGTAGCATCTCGGGTGTTGACTGACCAGTCAATCCCGCCGACGGGAGCCGCCCGAGAGCATGCGCGTCGCAGCAGTCCAGCTGACCTCCACCGCCGACTTCGACGCCAACCTCGAGCGCGCCGACCGGCTGACCCGCGCCGCGGCCGCCGACGGCGCGCAGCTCGTCGTCCTGCCCGAGAAGTGGAGCGCGCTGGGCCGCGGCGAGGCGCTGATCGCCGGCGCGCAGACGATCGACGGGCCGGCGATCGCCTGGGCGCGCGACGCCGCGCGCGAGCTCGGCATCGACCTCGTCGCCGGCTCGATCACCGAGCGGGAGGCCCACGGCCGGC
>DASZOA010000466.1:0-2822 GCA_035551055.1 Solirubrobacteraceae bacterium | reverse complement strand
AGGCAGATGAGCTCGACGTCCGACCTGCGCGCCGAGATCTCGCGCGGGCACCGGCTCGACCGCGACCTCGCGCGCGACCTGGGACGTCGCGAGCCGGTGCGCAGCGCGCGCGCCGGCGAGTACGCCGACGACCTGGTGCGGCGCCCGCCGCCGCGCGGGGATGCCGAGCGGGAGCTCGTCGCCGCCGCCAAGGCCGGTGAGCCCGCCGCCCGCGCGCGGCTCGTCGAGGCCTACATGCCGCTCATCTCGGCGACCGCGCGGACCTACCGGACGGCGCACGTGCAGCGTTTGGAGCTGCTGCAGGAGGGCGTCGTCGGTCTGCTCCGCGCGCTCGAGCGCTTCCAGCCGGAGCGCGGCATCCCGTTCTGGGGCTATGCCACCTGGTGGGTGCGCCAGGCGATGCAGCAGCTCGTCTCCGAGCTGACCCGCCCGGTCGTGCTCTCCGACCGCGCCCTGCGCCACCTGGCGCGCCTGAAGCAGGCGCACCGCGAAGCCGTCCAGCAGGGCGGCCGCGAGCCCGGCCGCGCCGAGCTCGCCGAGCGCTCGGGCCTGTCGATCGAGCAGGTCGACGACCTGCTGGCGACCGAGCGCGCACCGCGCTCGCTCGACGACCGGGTCGGCGGGTCCGACGACGACGTCGGCACGTTCGGCGAGCTGCTCGTCGATCCGCTCGCCGAGGACGAGTACGAGCGGGTGCTGGCGGCGATCGAGCGCGAGGAGCTGCACGCGATCCTGGCCGGGCTGTCGGACCGCGAGCGCGAGGTGCTGCGCGCGCGCTACGCCGTCGACGACGGCGAGCGGCGCTCGCTGCGCGAGGTGGGCAACCGGCTCGGCCTCAGCGGCGAACGCGTTCGCCAGATCGAGCGCCGCGCGCTGGGCAAGCTCGGCGGTGTGCTCGCCGACGGCGCGCAGGCCGGCGCCGGCTGACCGCTGGTACCGTCCGGTCGATGACCGCCACCGCGTTCCTCCGGGCCTTTGCCGCGCAGGCCGACGACGCGCCGCCCGAGGCGGCGTAGGAGGACGCCGTTGGCGGTCTCGATCGAGGAGGCGCGCGCCGCGGTGCTCGAGCACGCAAGCGTGCTGGACGCCGAGGAGGTCTCGCTCGACGACGCGCTCGGGCGCGCGCTGGCCGTCGACGCGCGCGCGCCCAACGACGTGCCGCCGTTCTCCGCCTCGGCGATGGACGGCTACGCGATCTGCGCCGGCGACACGAGCGAGGGCTCGGCGACGCTGACGCTGATCGGCGAGGCGAAGGCCGGAGCGGCCGCGGAAGTCACCGTGCGGCGCGGCACCGCCGTGCGGATCTCGACGGGCGCGCCGGTGCCCGACGGCGCCGACGCGATCGTCCCGCAGGAGCTGGCGACGACGGACGGCGACGCGGTGCGCGTCGACCGGCAGATCGCGATCGGCTATCACGTGCGCCCGCCGGGCGAGGACATCCGCGCCGGCGAGCTCGTCGTCCCCGCCGGATCCCTGCTCGGCCCGGCCGAGCTCGGCGTGCTCGCGTCGATGGACATCCCGCGCCCGAGCGTCGTGCGCCGCCCGCGCGTCGCGATCGGCGGCACCGGCGACGAGCTGACCGACCCCGGCCGGCCGCTCGCGCCGGGTGCGATCCGCGACTCGAACGGCCCGGCGCTCGGCGGCGCCGTGCACCGCGCCGGCGGCGAGCTGGCGAGGCGCGTGCGCGTCGGCGACGACCTCGACGCGACGGTCTCGGTGCTCGGCGCCGCGCTGCGCGACGTCGACATGCTCATCACGACCGGCGGGGTCTCCGTCGGGCCGCACGACCACGTCCGTCCGGCGCTCGCGCGGCTCGGCTACCGCGAGGTGTTCGCCGGCGTCAAGCTCAAGCCCGGCCGACCGACGACGTTCGCCGTCGGTGACGACGGGACGCTCGTCTTCGCGCTGCCGGGCAATCCGGTGTCGGCGCTGATGGGCTTTCGCCTGTTCGTCGTCCCGGCGTTCGACGCGATGCTCGGGCGCAGCGGCGAGCATCATCCCGTCAAGGCGACCGCCGACGAGGCGCTGCCCGGCGCGATCGGGCGCACGACGGTCGTCCGCTGCCGCACGACGCTCCAGGACGACGGCTGGCACGTGCGCCCGACGAAGTCTCAGGATTCGCACATCCTCACGTCGATGCTCGGCGTCGACGCGCTCGCGCTCGTCCCCGAGCACCGCGACGGGATCGAGGCCGGCGAGCCGGTCGAGATCGAGTTCGTGGGCTGAGCGTCCGGTCGCCCACGCGGTCAGCCGCCCGCGACCGCGACGGGCGCGAGCTTGTCGCGGTTTCGCTGGACGTGGAGCGGCGTATTCGCCCCTGGCGCGTCAGGGCAGGCCGGCTGCTTCTCGAGGCCAGCAGCATTGCGGCTGCCAGTGCCCCTCATCCACGCAGCGGTGAACGGCGTTCGCGCTGCTCGGGCTTCGACGGCCGCAGAGCGCCGTGTCCGCGGTACACATTCGAGCCGATGGTGCGCCCGAGCGAGCGGCGGATAGGCGCGCTGCTAAGCTCGAACGGGCCAGTCCAGCGCCCGCAAACTGCGCATCCGCCGTACCTGACCCCGTCTCGCCGGGGTCATGTTGTCCGCCCCGACGCCTAGGATTCGCAAATGGAGATCGAGATCGGCCGAGGCAAGAAGGCTCGCCGCGCATACGGCTTCGACGACATCGCGATCGTGCCCTCTCGGCGCACGCGCGACCCCGATGACGTCGACATCTCGTGGAAGCTCGGCGACTACCGCTTCGACCTTCCGCTGCTCGCCTCCGCGATGGACGGCGTCGTCTCGCCGGCGACGGCCGGGCTGATCGGCCGGCTCGGCGGGCTG
>DASZOA010000465.1:0-4546 GCA_035551055.1 Solirubrobacteraceae bacterium | reverse complement strand
GACCGAAGAAGCGCCCAGCACCGTCAGGCAGCTGCTGAAGGACGCGGTGGCCGCGACGGACACGCCCGTGACGGCCACGGCGTCCTTCAGCAGCTGCCTGACGGTGCTGGGCGCCTCTTCCGTCAGGGGCAGCTCGAGGTGAGTGGCCCTCACGGCGACTGGCCTCTGGGCGGCTGCGGCTTCGGTTTCAGGGTTCTCGCCTCCCGCATCGACGAGCACATGGTGCCCAGCCTGAGGGTGGACGACGCTGGGGTCCAGCACTGAATCTATTCCTGCCCCCGGCGGACAGCTTCGGATGCGGCGCGCGGGCGATCGCATGACGACGAACGGCCGCCCGGGGGCGGCCGCTCGGCAACAGCTATTGAAAGGCGTCAGGCTCTACTTGACCTCTACCGTTCCGCCTGCTTCCTCGATCTCGCCCCTGAGCTTGTCCGCCTCTTCGCGCTCGATGCCCTCCTTGATCGGCTTCGGCGCCTCGTCCACGAGGGCCTTCGCCTCCTTGAGCCCGAGACCGGTAGCCGCGCGGACGACCTTGATGACCTGGATCTTCTTGTCGCCGGGCGCCGTCAGGACGACGTCGAAGGCGGTCTGCTCCTCGGCCGGTGCGACGCCGTCGCCGCCGGCCCCGGCGGCGGCAGCGGGCGCGGCCACGGCCGCCGCCTGCGCCGAGACGCCGAACTCCTCCTCGAGCGCCTTGATGCGCTCGCTCAGCTCCAGGACCGAGATGCTCTTGAGCTCGTCGATCCACTCCTGCGTGGACTGGGCCATCGTTACTCCTTCTCCTCGTCGGTGTCAGTCGGGGTGTCGCCCGCCGGTGCGGCCGCGGCCTCCGGCTCGGCAGCTGCCCGCGGCGCAGCCGCCTCGGGCTCGGGCTCGGGTATCGGTCTTGCGCCCGCCGCGATCTCGCCGGCCTCCTTCTTCTCGGCGATCTGGCTGAGCTGGCGCGCCAGGCCGCCGATGAGGTTCGAGAGGCTCGTCACGAGGCCGGTCAGCGGCGAGGCGACGACGTTGACGAGCTGCGCGTTGAGGACGTCGCGCGAGGGCAGGCGCGCGATCGCGCTCATCTGCTCGGGGGCGAGCGCGGCGCCGTTCATCAGGCCGCCCTTGAACGGCAGCAGCCCCGTGGCGCGGGCGTAGTCGGCGACCGCCTTCGCCGCCGCGGCCGCGTCGCCGCGGACGAAGGTCAGCGCGGTCGGACCTTCGAGCACCTGCTTGAGCGCCTCCGCGCCGGCCTCGTCGGCGGCGCGCATCGTGAGAGTGTTCTTCACGATGCGCAGCGTCGCGTCGGCGTCGCGCAGCTTCCTGCGCAGCTCGGCGGCCTGCTCGACGCTGATCCCGCGATAGTCGACCGCGAAGACCGCTTCGGAGTCTTGGATCTGGCCGGTGATCTCGCGGACCACCGCGGCTTTCTGGTCTCGGTTCATCTGCCTCCTCGCCGGGACTTGCGCCGCGTCGGCGGCCCGGGGTCTGCGGTGGCCTCAGGGATCGGCGCTCACGCGGCTGACGCGGTGGCGGCCTCCCCGAGGATGTCGCGCGTGCGGGACGGGTCGACCTTCACGCCCGGACCCATCGTCGACGCGATCGTGATCGTCTTGAGGTAGCGGCCCTTGGCCGCCGCCGGCTTGGCGCGGATCAGCTCGTCGATGACCGCGGCGTAGTTCTCCAGCAGCTGGCGCTCGGAGAAGTCCTTCTTGCCGATCGGCAGGTGCACGATCGCCGTGCGGTCGGTGCGGTACTCGATCTTGCCGGCCTTCGCCTCCTGGACGGCCTTGGCGACGTCCATCGTCACCGTGCCGACCTTCGGGTTGGGCATCTTGCCCTGGGGGCCGAGGATCCGGCCGAGGCGGCCGACGACCGGCATCAGGTCCGGCGTGGCGATCGCGACGTCGAAGTCCGTGAAGCCCTCCTGCACGCGCTTGGCGAGATCCTCGGCGCCGACGATGTCGGCCCCCGCCTCCTCGGCCTCACGCGCCTTGTCGCCCTGCGCGAAGACCGCGATCGAGACCTCCTTGCCGAGGCCGTTGGGCAGCGCCACGGTGCCGCGCAGCTGCTCGTCGGCGTGGCGCACGTTCAGCCCGGTGCGGACGTGGACCTCGACGGTCTCGTTGAACTTCGGCCCGGGCAGCGACTTGACGAGCGCCACCGCTTCGGCGGGGCTGAGCTCGCGCTCGCGATCGACCTGCGAGCGCGCGTCGAGATAGGCCCTGCCGCGCCTAGACAACGTCGACCCCCATGCTCCGCGCCGTCCCGGCGATGATCTTCGCCGCCTCGTCGAGGTCGTCCGCGTTGAGATCCTGCAGCTTGCGCTGCGCGATCTCGCGCAGCTGCGCCTGGTTGATCGTGCCGACCTTGAGGCGGTGCGGCTCGGCCGAGCCCTTCTCGACGTTGATCGCCTGCTTGATGAGCACGGCGGCCGGCGGCGTCTTCGTGACGAACGTGAACGAGCGATCCTCGTAGACGGTGATGACGACCGGGATCGTGGTCCCGGCGTCGCCCTGGGTCTGCGCGTTGAACGCCTTGCAGAACTCCATGATGTTGATGCCGTGCTGGCCCAGGGCGGGACCGACCGGCGGCGCCGGGCTGGCCTGGCCGCCGACGGCCTGCAGCTTGATCTGGGTGAGGACCTTCTTGGCCATCTAGATCTTCTTGACCTGGTCGAATCCGACCTCGACCGGCGTCTCGCGGCCGAAGATTGACACAAGCACCTTCAGGCGCGAGGCGTCTTCGTTCATCTCCGAGATCTCGCCCGAGAAGTCCGACAGCGGCCCCGAGATGACCTTCACGGTCTCGCCGATCTGGAACGTGGCCTTCTTGCGCTCGCGCACCGCGACCTCGCGGTGCAGCAGGCGGTCGACCTCGGCCTGGGTGAGCGGGACCGGCTCGTTGGACGCGCCGACGAAGCCCGTCACGCCCGGCGTCCCCTTCACCAGGCTCCAGGAGTCCTCGTTGAGGTCCATGTTGACGAGCACGTAGCCGGGCATCGTGCGCTTCTCGACGGTGATCTTCTGGTTGTCCTTCATCTCCGACACCGACTCGGTCGGCACGACGACCTGGCGCACGTTGCGCTTCTGGTTGAGCGACACGACGCGGTGCTCGAGGTTCTGCTTGACCTTGTTCTCGTGGCCTGAGTAGGTGTTCACGACGTACCAGCGAAACATGCTTGCCTTCGAAGTTGCGAGTTAGAGGATGAGGTCGACGATCTTCTGCGCCACGACGTCGGCAAGCCCGAGGAACGCGCCGGCGACGACGACGAAGCCGAGCACGACGGCGGTCGCCTGCCCGACCTGGCGGCGGTCCGGCCAGTCGACGCGCTGCAGCTCCGCCCAGCAGGCGCGCAGGAAGTACAGCAGTCGCGACCGGCCCGGGGCGTGCGCTGGAGCACCCGACACCGTCGCGGCGTCGCCGGCACCGCGGACGACGCGCTCGTCCTCGACGGTGCCGGCATCGGCGTCGAGCCGAGCGGAGCCGTCGTCGGGGATGCCGGCCGCGCCGGCGACGATCGTGGCCTCGGCCTCCTCGACCTCGCCCGAGGCATGGTCGAGCGAGCCGGGCACGTTCTGCCGGTGCAGCTTCTGCTTGCGCTCTCGCGCGCGCTGGCGGTTGCGGGCCATGGAATGCGGGGGATCGTGAGCGCTACCGGGTCTCCCGGTGGCTCGTGTGCTCCTTGCACCACTTGCAGTACTTGCGCAGGGTGATCCGATCGGGATTGTTGCGCTTGGACTTGTTGGTCTGGTAGTTGCGCCGCTTACAGACCTCGCACGCGAGGGTGACAGCGATGCGTACGTCTCCGCGGGCCATGCATAGCTCCGTGACGAGGAGAGGGCAGAAAAACGACCTGCCGCCGCAGGTCCGCTCACGAGGATAGCGCGACGCGGCGAGGACGAGGGGCTCGCGCTGGGCTACCGCCCGCGCACGACGCGGAACCTGCGGGCCGCGGTGACCACGCGCGCGCCGGTCGAGTCCAGCCCGACGACCTTCCAACGGTGACGGCCCGGTCGGTGCACGCGCTTGCGCAGCAGCGAGCGCCTGCCGGCGCGGACGGTGCCGACGCGGCGGCCGTCGAGCAGCACGCGCCAGCTCGCGACGCGCTCCGGGCCGTTGAAGCGCCAGCGCACGCTTGCGGTGCGGCCCGCGCGCACGCGCGACTTCGCCAGCACGCGCAGGCGCGCGCGCGACGTGGCGGCCGTCGCCTGGCGCCACATCTCGCCCGGCAGCACGCGATGCATCGCCGCGGCGACGTCGAGCCGGCCGGACCCGAGCAGCCCGGCGAGCAGCGACGGGCGCGGGGCGCTCTGCAGCAGCGCGTCGCGCAGCGCGTTCTGGGAGAGATCCGGGCGCGCGGCGGACAGCAGCGCCAGCGAGCCCGCGACGAACGGGGCCGCCATCGACGTCCCGGCGCGCTGCTCGTAGGACGAGCCGAGCGCGGTCGACAGGATCGACGAGCCGGGCGCGGCGAGATCGACCGACCGCAGTCCGCGGTTGGCCACGGCCAGCAGACCGCCCGACTGCTCCAGCGCGGTGACGCTCAGCACGGACGGCAGTGACG
>DASZOA010000464.1:0-5509 GCA_035551055.1 Solirubrobacteraceae bacterium | reverse complement strand
CCGCCGCGGAGATCGTGCCGTTCGCATCGCCGCGCTCGGTCGGGCGCGAGCTCGACGGCGGGCTCGTCGTGCAGCCGCTCGACGAGGAGACGATCCAGGGCTTCGACGTCGCGCTGTTCTCGGCCGGGGCGACGCGTTCGCGCGAGTGGGCACCGCGGTTCGTGTCGGCCGGCGCGGTCGTCGTGGACAACTCGAGCGCGTTCCGGCTCGTCGACGACGTGCCGCTCGTCGTCTCGGAGGTCAACGCCGAGGCGCTGGACGCCCACAGCGGGATCGTTGCCAACCCGAACTGCACGACGATGGTCGCGATGCTGCCGCTCAAGGCGCTGCACGACGAGTTCTCGCTCGTCTCGATGGTCGCGACGAGCTACCAGGCCGCGGGCGGCGCCGGCCAGTCGGGCATCGACGAGCTCGTCGCCCAAGTGGGACCGCTGGTCGCCGACGTGCAGCAGCTCTGCGAGGACGGCGCCGCGGCCGCCGAGCGGGTCTCGCACGCGGTGCACCACGCGACGCTCGCGTTCAACGTCGTGCCGCTGCTCGGAACGCTCGGGGACGACGGCCACACCGACGAGGAGCGCAAGCTGCGCGACGAGTCGCGCAAGATCCTCGGCATCCCCGAGCTGGCGGTCTCGCCGCTGTGCGTCCGCGTGCCGGTGATGGTCGGCCACGGCGTCGCGGTCCGCGCCGTCTTCGCGCGCGAGGTCGATCTCGTGCGCGCGCTCGAGGTGCTCGCCGCGTTCCCGGGCCTGGTCCTGGACGAGCTCCCGACGCCGCTTGCCTACGCCGGCCGCGACGAGGTCGCCGTCGGCCGCGTGCGCCCGGATCTCGCCGACCCGTGCGCGCTCAGCTTCTTCGTCGTCGGGGACAACCTGCTCAAGGGCGCGGCGCTGAACACCGTGCAGCTCGCCGAGGCGCTCGTCGAGCGCGGGCTGCTGCGCGACGCGGCGCGGCGGGCGTCCGCGGCGTAGGGGCGCTGCGCGAGCTCAGCACCGAGCCGCACGCGCTGATCGCGCGCACGGCTCAGGCGCTCGCGCTCGGACCCGCGGGGCTCTCAGCATCAACCGGCGGGGGCGCGATGATTGCGCGCGCGCGGCCGAAGCGCTCGCGCTCACGAGCTGCGAGCAAAACGAGCTCGTCGGCGCGACCGGGCTATTCCGCCGGGAGCGGGCGCGCCGGGTCTCCGAGCTCGAGGATGACCTCCGCGTCACCGTCGACTCGGGCCTCGGCAAGCGTGACCGTGCCGCCCGCGCGCTCGAAGCGCAGGTCGATCGTCGCGTCCGCGACGCGGAGGCCGGTCACCTCGGCGCGCGTGAGCCAGTGCGGCAGGACGGGCCGGATGACGCGCAACCGGCGCTCGAACCCGTCGGCGCTGAGCCCCAGCGCCCACTTCAACAGGTAGGGGATCGCGCCCGCCGACCAGGCCTGGGGCCGGCAGGCGACCGGGTAGGGCACCGGGCTCTCGTACTCCCGGCGAGCGAACCCGCCGAACAGCTCGGGGAGGCGGTAGTTGGCGAACTGCGACGCGGCCTCGAGCATTCCCTCGAAGACGCGCAGAAAGTCCTCGTCGAAGCCGTAGCGGCGCAATCCGCACGCGATCAGGGCGTTGTCGTGCGGCCAGATCGACCCCGTGTGATAGCCGACCGGGTTGTACGCCGGCTCGCGGGCCGCCAGCGTTCGGATGCCCCAGCCCGAGAACATCGTCTCGTCCATGAGCGCCGCTCGGATCCGCGCAGCGCGCTCGGTGCTCACCGCACCGCTCCACAGCAGGTGCCCCTGATTGGACGCCACCGCGCGGCTGGCGCGCTTGGCGCCGTCGAGCGCCATGCTGTAGCAGCCGACGTCTTGCAGCCAGAATCGCTCGATCGTCTGCTCGCGCTCGGCCGCGGCTCGGAGCAGCGCATCGGCGCGATCGCTCTCGCCGGCGCGCTTCAGGAGGAGGGCGACCTCGCGCTGGGCACGCAACGCGTATCCCTGGGCCTCGATCAGGGCGATCGGCGGCTCGAGTTCAACGCCGTGCTCGTCGACGACGCCGTCGTGGGAGTCCTTCCAGCCCTGGTTTCGGAGCCCGCGCGGGGAATGGCTGCCGTACGCGATGAGCCCGTCGCCGTCGAGGTCGCCGAAGCGGTCCATCCACGTCAGGGCGGCGTCCACCTGCGGGCGCAGCTCGTGGAACAGCGCCAGGTCGCCGCTCCACCTGACGTAGTCGCCCAGCAGGCACAAGAAGAGCGGCGTCGCGTCGACGGTTCCGTAGTAGTTGGCCAACGGCGTCTCCCCCAGCTGCGCCACCTCCCCGACGCGCAGCTCGTGGATGACCTTCCCCGGCTCCTCGTCGCGCTCGTCGTCGATCACGCGTCCGAGCCGGCCCGCGAGCAGCCGCAGCGTCTCCTTGGCGATCTCCGGCGCAAAGCACAGCGTCTCGGTTGCGGTGATCAGGCTGTCGCGGCCGAAGAGCGTCGCGTACCAGGGAATGCCGGCCGCGTAGTAGCGCTGCGTCCCCAGCTCGGAGCGAAGCAGCCACAGATCGAGCAGGCAGCGGCGCACGATCCGGTCGAACAGCTGCTGGTCGGTCCGTACGCCCGCGTGGTGGGCGATCCAGCCGAGCCCGTTTGCGGACGTCGTGGGCGGGCGATCGGACCGGGTCTGCGGCGGCGGCGTGCCCTCGTGGACGAGATAGTCGAGCACGAGCGTGCGCGCCTCGCCCGGAGCCAGCTCGACGTCCCAGCCGAGCGCCCCGTCGGCCCGCACCACGGGAGCGGGGTCCGCCTGCACCGCTGTGCACCGCGTCACGCCGTCGCGTCCGACGACGCGCATCTCGAGGCCGGCGCGAAGCACCTCCACGTCGGCTGCGAGCCGGTTGCGGTCCACGACGCCGCGGATCGCGAGCATCGGCTCGAAGTCCGAGGCGAGCCGCAGCTCGAGCGGCAGTCGGATCGTCGCGCGGTGATGACTGCGGATCGTGAGCCGCTCGTGCATGCCCGATCGGCCGGCGAAGCGCCGCTCCAGGCGAAGCTGGAGGCTCTGCGCGGCCAGCCGCGTGCCGTCCGGCAGCTCCAGGTCGGGGTTGGTCAGCTCGTAGACCGCCTCGGTGCCGAGCTCGTCGGAGGCGATGAGCAGGCGCGGCAGGACACCCGCGATGCGCAGCTCGTGCACCGAGAGAAAGCGGCAGTCGCGGTAGTAGACGCCGAGCGGATGACGGCTGCCGGCGGGCATGCGGCCGCCGCGGAGGCTGACCGCGAAGAGGTTTCCCTGCTTGATCACGACCGTCTCGTCGAGGCTCGTGAGGTCGCCGAGCGGGCTGACCTGGGCGTCGGGGATCGGGCTGTGCGGGTCGTCGCTCACGGAAGCGCTCGCCCCGCACCCTATGGCAGCGGCCGCGCGCGGGGCGCGGGGACGGTTTCGCGACGGCGCCTCCGGGAACTGGCATAGGGTGCAGACTCCCGACGCGATGATCTCGCAGCAGGACGGCCCGGTCGACCCCGAGGCGCTGAACATCGCCATGCTGGCGCCCCCGTGGCTTCCCGTGCCGCCGCCCGCGTACGGCGGGACCGAGCAGGTCGTCGAGCTACTGGCCGGCGAGCTTACCCGCCGCGGGAACCGCGTCACGCTGTTCGCCGCGCCGGGCTCGCGCTCTCCCGCCGCGGTCCGGGAGATCCTCGAGCGCCCCCACCCCGACGAGATCCAGGTCGCGATCTTCGAGGCCGACCACGTCGCGCAGAGCTTCGATCACATCGACGCCGCTGCCGGTACCGACGATGCGTTCGACGTCGTCCACGACCACTCGGGGTTCATCGCGCTCGCGTTCGCCAATCGGCTCGGCACGCCGCTGGTGCACACCCTGCACGGCCCGTTCACCGACGACACCGCGGCGTTCTACGCGCATCACGGAGGCAAGGGACACGTGATCGCGCTGAGCGACTACCAGCGACGGCAGGCCCCGCCCGCGGTTCGCGTCGCGGCGGTGATCCCCAACCCGATCGTGGTCGACGCCTTCCCCTTCCGCGCCGACAACGACGGCTACCTGCTGTGGATCGGCCGGCTCAACGACGACAAGGGACCGCAGCGCGCGATCGCCGCCGCGCAGCAGGCCGACATGCCGCTGCTGCTCGCCGGCCCCGTTCAGCCCGGCCAGGAGGAGTTCTTCGCGTCGGAGGTGCGCCCCCACATCGACGACGAGCGCGTGCGCTACCTCGGTGAGCTGGGCGACGAGAAGAAGCAGCTCTATGCCGGCGCCGCGGCTCTGCTGATGCCGATCCGCTGGCCCGAGCCGTTCGGGCTGGTGATGACCGAGGCGATGGCCTGCGGCACGCCGGTGATCGCCTTTGCCGACGGATCGGCGCCCGAGATCGTCATCGACGGCGAGACCGGCTTCGTCGTCGAGGACGAGGCGCAGATGGCGGCCGCGATCCGGCAACTGGACGCGATCGACCCGCAGCGCTGCCGCGAGAGCGCCGAGCAGCGGTTCGACGTCGAGCAGGTCGCGGCGGCCCACGAGCAGGTGTACCGCGGCCTGATCGCGGCGGACGGCGCGCCGGCGGCCGGCCTGCGCTGATCGCCGCGTGCCGGGCGCTCGAGCTCAGCGCCGGTTCGTCGACAGCGTCGCCAGCTCGCGGCGCCCCTTCACGCCGAGCTTGCGAAAGACGCTGCGCGCGTGCGTGCGCACGGTCTCGACGCTGACCGACAGCGCGGCGGCGATCTCGCCGTTGGAGCGGCCGAGCTGGAGCTGATCGAGGACGTCGGCCTCGCGCGGCGTCAGCACGTCGGGCAGCAGCGCGGCGCAGGCCGTCGCCGGCGTCGCGTGCGGGAGGACGTGCAGGCCGCGCGACGCCAGGTGGATCGCGTTGAGCACGTCGCGGCCCTCGACCCCCTTGCCCAGGCAGGCCGTGGCGCCGAGCGCGAGCAGCTGCGCGCACTCGCCCGGCGTCGGGTGGTTGGCGAGCACGATCAGGCGCGTCCGCGGGTGGGCGGCGCTCAGGCGCCGGATCTCGGCCGGCATGCGCAGCGAGCCGAAGTTCAGGATCGCGACGCGCGGCGCGTGCTCGGCGACGACGCGGTCGAGCTCGTCGACGTCGACGTCGGCGGCGACGATCTTCAGGTGCGCGTCCTCGCCGATCAGGCTGCGCAGGCCGGTGCCGACGAGGTCCTCGAAGCGGGCGAGCAGGACCGTGATCGGCCGGCCGGTGTCCATACCCACGCGTTATCGGCACGCCGGCGGTCGAGGGTGAGCCGGCCTCCCCCGAACATCACCCTGCGCGGGGGACGCGGGCCGATCGGCCGTCGGCCATCATCGTCATCACAGCACAGGGGCATTCGCTTCCGAAGGGGCGCGACACATAGGGGTACGACGAGGAAGGGGCCGGAGGGGGCCCCTTCCTCGCGTCCGGGGCAGATCGTCGATTCACACGACCCCCACGGCCGCGCAATCAACGTCTAGGCGTCGGGATCGGCTGGCGGCGCGATCGTCGCGCGCAGCCGCCGGCGCGCCGCGTCGATCCGCGCGGCCGCGTCGTCG
>DASZOA010000463.1:0-2326 GCA_035551055.1 Solirubrobacteraceae bacterium | reverse complement strand
GCGCGCTCGCAGTCCCAGGCGACGAGGTACCAGCGCCGGCCGAGGTTGACGAGGCTGTGCGGCTCGACGTGGCGGCGGCTGTCCTCGCCGTCGCGGCTGCGGTAGGCGAAGCGCAGGCGCTCGCGGTCGCGGCAGGCGCCGGCGATCGTCGTCAGCGCCTCGGGGTCGACCATCGGCCCGCTGGCCGGCAGCGTCGCCAGCACGCTGGACAGCGCGTTGACGCGGCGGCGCAGGTGCGCGGGCAGGACCTGCTCGAGCTTGACGAGCGCGCGGATCGACGTCTCCTCGATTCCGTCGACCGAGGCGCCGGCGGCGGTGCGCAGGCCGACCGCGATCGCGACCGCCTCGTCGTCGTCGAGCAGCAGCGGCGGCATCGCCGTGCCCGCGTGCAGCCGGTAGCCTCCGGCCGGACCGGTGACCGCATCCACCGGGTAGCCGAGCTCGCGAAGCCGCTCGACGTCGCGGCGGCTCGTGCGGCCCGATACGCCGCGCCGCTGGGCGAGCTCGCCGCCGGGCCAGTCACGGCGCGCCTGCAGGAGGGACAGCAGCTTCAAGAGGCGGCCCGACGTCTCGGTCATCGCGCCGAAGACGATCTCACAGGTTACGGCCAGAAGCTGGCCTAGACGGCCCGTACGGTGCGGCCCCATGCCAACGCGACTGGAAGACCCGATGACCGGTGCGAGGACACCCGCAGCCGCCGATCGCGAGCCGGCGATCGTCGTGCGCGGCCTGCGCAAGTCCTTCGGCGACGTACGCGCCCTCGACGGCGTCGACCTCGAGGTGCCGCCGGGCACGGTGTTCGGCCTGCTCGGGCCCAACGGCGCGGGCAAGACGACCGCCGTGCGGATCATGACCACGCTGCTCAAGCCCGACGCCGGCGAGGTGCGGGTCGCCGGGCTGGACGCCGTGCGCCAGGCGAAGGCGCTGCGCGAGCGGATCGGGCTGGCCGGGCAGTACGCGGCGATCGACGAGAACCTGACCGGCCTGGAGAACCTCGTCATGGTCGGTCGCCTGTACGGCATGCGGCGCGGCCAGGCGACCGCGCGCGGGCGCGAGCTGCTCGGGCGCTTCGACGTCGTCGATGCCGCCGGGCGGCCGGCGAAGACGTACTCGGGCGGCATGCGCCGGCGCCTTGACCTCGCCGCGGCGCTCGTCGCCCAGCCGCCGGTCGTCTTCCTCGACGAGCCGACGAGCGGCCTCGATCCGCGCAGCCGCCTGGAGCGGGGGGCGACGATCGAGGACCTCGTCGCCGAGGGCGCGACCGTCCTGCTGACGACCCAGTACCTCGACGAGGCCGACCGGCTCGCCGACGAGATCGCGGTGATCGACCGCGGCCGCGTGATCGCGACCGGCACGCCCGACGAGCTGAAGGACCGCGTCGGCGGCGAGCGGCTGGAGGTGCGCGTGGCGGAGCCGGCGCGGGCGCCGCTCGCGGCGCGCGCGCTGGCGCCGATGTCCGACGAGCGGCCGCTGACCGAGGGCGCGACCGTCACCGTCGGCGCGCGGCGGCGCAACGGCCTGATCGTCGATGCGGTGCGGCGGCTCGACGACGCCGGCGTCGAGGTCGACGACGTCGCGCTGCGCCGCCCGACGCTCGACGACGTCTTCCTGGCGCTGACCGGCCACGTCGCCGAGGCCGGCGGCGAGGAGCAGGAGCAGGCGTCATGAGCGCGCTCGTGACCGACACGCTCGTCGTCGCCGAGCGAAACCTCGTGCGCATCACGCGGGCGCCCGACCTGCTGCTGGCGTTCACCGTGCAGCCGATCATGTTCGTGCTGCTGTTCGTCTACGTCTTCGGCGGCGCGATCCTCGTGCCGGGCTTCTTCGAGGACTACACGACGTTCCTGCTGCCCGGGATCATCGTCCAGAACGTCGCCTTCGGCGGGTTCGTCACCGCGATCGGGCTCAACGAGGACCTCAGCAAGGGCCTCATCGACCGCTTCCGCTCGCTGCCGATGGCGCGCGCCGCGGTGCTCGCCGGCCGCACGCTCGCCGACATCGCGACGAACACGCTGTCGGCGGTGGTCCTGCTTACGACCGGGCTGATCATCGGCTTCTCGTTCAACGCCAGCGCCGTCGAGATCGTCGGCGGGCTCGCGCTGCTGCTGCTGTTCGGCTACGCGTTCTCCTGGGTCTTCGCGCTGCTCGGTCTGCTCGTCTCCTCGCCCGAGTCGGCCAACTCGCTGGGCTTCATCGCGGTGTTCCCGCTGACGTTCATCTCGTCGGCCTTCGTGCCGGTCGAGTCGATGCCGGCCGCGCTGGAGTGGTTCGCCGAGATCAACCCGTTCACGATCGTCGTCGACGCGATGCGCGCGCTCTGGCTCGG
>DASZOA010000462.1:0-4214 GCA_035551055.1 Solirubrobacteraceae bacterium | reverse complement strand
CGTGTAGACGCGCGTCAGCTGCTCGGCGACGCAGACCGGCTTCAGCGCGCCCTCGCCCTCGAAGGTCAGCTTCAGCGTGACCTGTGCGCCGCCGACGACATCGTCGACGCCGACGAGCGTCGCACGCATCCGGACGCGGTTGCCGACCGGCAGCGGCGCCGGGAAGCGGACCTTGTTCAGGCCGTAGTTCACGGCGAACGCGAAGCCCTCGAGCCGGAAGATCTCGCTGGCGAAGCGCGGGTGCAACGAGAGCGTGTAGTAGCCGTGGGCGATCGTGCCGCCGAACGGCGTCTGCGTCGCGCGCTCGGGGTCGGTGTGGATCCACTGATCGTCGCCGGTGACCGCGGCGAAGGCGTCGACCTCCTCCTGCGTGACGTCGCGCCAGTCGCTGACGCCGAGCTCCTCGCCGACCTTCGCGCGCATCTCCTCCAGGCCGGTGATCGTCAGCATGCGCGGCCAGCATAGGGGTGACGCGTAGCCTTGCTCCATGGCCGCGCCGCTGCTCGCCGTCGACGCCCCGTCGTTGCTGTTCCGCGCGTTCTTCGCCCTGCCGCGGAGCATCACCGACGACGCCGGCCGGCCCGTCAACGCGCTGCTCGGCACGGCCAACCTCGTCCTGTACGTCGTGGAGCGCCACGCGCCCCGCGCGGTCGTGCTGTGCTGGGGCGCCGAGGCCGCGGCGTATCGGGCCGAGCTGTTCGCGGCCTACCACGCCGACCGGCCGCCGATGCCGCCCGAGCTCGAGCCCCAGTGGCGCGACGCGCCCGCCTTCTTCGGCGCCTTCGGCTGGCCCAGCCTGTACGCGGGCGAGCTCGAGGCCGACGACCTGCTCGGCTCGCTGGCGCGGGTCGAGACCGCCGCCGGCGGCGAGGCGCTGCTGTTCACCGGCGACCGCGACATGTTCCAGTGCGTCGGCGAGGCCGTGAAGGTGCTCTTCCCGCGCGGAGGAAAGGATGGGCCCGAGCTCGTCGACGCCGCCGGCGTGCGCGAGCGCTACGGCGTCGAGCCGGCGCAGGTGCCCGACTTCATCGCCCTGCGCGGCGATCCGTCCGACGGGCTGCCGGGCGCGCGGGGGATCGGCGCGAAGACCGCGCGCGACCTGCTGCGCACGCACGGCACGCTCGAGAACGTCATCGCCGCCGCCGCCAGGCCCGGCCGGATGACGCCCCGTCAGGCCGGCGCGCTGACCGCCGACGCGGACGCGCTGCGCGCCTTCAAGGACATCGCGACGCTGCGCGAGCTCGACGTCGAGCGCCCGCCCGACGCGCCGCTGGACCGCGCCGGCGCCGCCGCCGCCGCCCGCGAGCGCGGGATGAAGCGGCTCGCCGAGCGGCTGGATCCGTAGCGCCGCCCGGAATCCGGCGCGCTGGGACCGGCGTCGTCGCGCTGAGCGCTTGGGCATGATGTCGGCCCGTGCGCATCCTCTCCGCCCTCGCGGCGGTCGTCGCGCTCGTGCTCGTCCTCGCCGGCGCTGCACGTGCCGCCGACCCCCCCGGACCGGTCTCGCTCGCGCAGGGCTGGCAGTTCGCCCTCGACCCCGCCGACCAGGGCACGCGGCAGAACTGGCAGAGCGGGACGGTTGGCCTGGGCTGGGAGCCCGCGACGATCCCGCACGTCCTTGACCCGCGCACCGACCCAGAGGTCTTCTACGGGTCGATCGGCTGGTATCGCCTGACCTTCCGCGGGCCGGAGATCCCGGCCGGGCTCGGCTGGGCGCTGCGCTTCGAGCAGGTGCGGCGGGTCGCCCGGGTCTGGCTCAACGGCCGCGAGCTCGGCACGCACCACGACCCCTACACGCCGTTCGAGCTGCCCGCCACCGGCCTGCGCCAGGGCGCGCCGAACACGCTCGTCGTGCGCGTCGACTACCGCCGCAAGCGGGGCCTGCGCGAGGGCTGGTGGAACTGGGGCGGCATCACGCGGCCGGTCTCGCTCGTCGCGCGCGGACCGGTCGTCATGCACGATGCCGGCCTGCTGCCGCAGCGCGTCTGCGTTGGGTCGCGCTGCGCCTGGAACGTGCTCGTCGACGGCTGGCTGGAGAACGCCGGCGACACGGTCCAGCGCCCGGCGGTCGCGGTGCGTCTGCAATCGCCCGACGGAACCGTCTCGGACGGCAGCGCCGTACCGCGCGCGCTGCGGCCGGGTGAGCGCATCCGGCTGCGCTTTGCGGTGCCGGTCGCCGGCAAGCCGAAGCTCTGGGCGCCCGAGGACCCGAACCTCTACGCCGCGACCGTCTCCACGCGCGCCGGCGGGCGCCCCGTGCAGGTCGACCGCCGCCGCATCGGCCTGCGCAGCGTCGCCGTCGTCGACGGCATGCTGCGCCTCAACGACCGCGTGGTGGACCTGCGCGGCGCCTCGATCCAGGAGGACATCGCCGGCCGCGGCCCGGCGCTGACCGACGCCGACATCGACAACACCGTCGACGAGCTCAAGGAGCTCGGCGTCAACGTCACGCGCGCGCACTACCTGCTCGACCAGCGGCTGCTCGACCGCCTCGACGAGGAGGGGATCCTCGTGTGGAACCAGGCGCCGGTCTACCACCGCGACCGGCAGCTCAAGACGCCCGGCCAGCGCTCGTTCGAGCTCGACGTCGTGCGCAAGACGATCCTCGAGGCGCGCAACCATCCGGCGGTCATCACGCACTCGGTCGCCAACGAGCTGACGTCGGTGCCCGACGAGCGCCGCACGTCGCAGGTGTGGATGCGAAACGCGGCGCGGCTGGCGCGCGACCTCGACCCGACCGTGCCGGTCTCGATCGACATCCTCTCCTACCCGCGCATCCCGCGCCAGACCACGTACGAGGTCTTCGACATGCTCGGGATCAACTCGTACTACGGCTGGTACGAGGGCAAGGCGCACCGCTCGACGGCCGACATCGACGACCTCGCGCCGTACCTGCGCGCGATGCGCGACAAGTATCCCGGCAAGGCGCTCGTGATGACGGAGTTCGGCGCCGAGGCGACCGAGCCCGGTCCCGCCGACGTCAAGCAGACCTACGCGTTCCAGAGCGCGTACATCGAGCGCAACCTCGAGATCATCGACCGGCTCGGGTTCATGGGCGGCGCGATCTACTGGACCGCGCGCGAGTTCGCGGTCAAGCCGCGGTGGGACGGCGGCGCGCACCCACCGGTGCGCGACTCGATCCACAACAAGGGCCTGATCGCCTACGACGGCGAGATCAAGCCCGCCTTCGGCGCGGTCCAGGAGGCCTTCAAGGCGACGCCGCTGTACCGCGACGACCCGGACGCCGTCGCGCGCGCGCAGCTGTCGGAGCCGGCGTCGATCATCCCGCGCCTGCTCCTGCTCGTCGGCGTCATCGGCCTCGTCGTGGCCCTGCTCGCGCTCGACGCGTGGTGCCTGCGCGACATCTGGCGCGTCTGGCGTCCGCAGCGCGAGGCCGAGGTGTTCGAGCTGCCGGCGCGGCGCGTGGCCTAGCGGCAGGGCCGCTGCGCCCGCTTGCGGCGGCACGCCGCATGGTTGGCCGCCGCCGGGGAAAGCAGAGGACCATGGAGATCGTCGCTGCGCTCAGCGGGCGCGAGCTGAACGCGCTCGTCGCCGGCATCATCTCGCTCGTGCTCGGGTTCGTGATCCTCGCCTATCCACCGGCCCTGCGGATCATCGTCGCGCTCTGGCTCTTCGTCTCCGGCACCGCGGCGATCCTCTGGGCGCTCGCGGACTGAGGCCATGGAGCAGGTGATCCTCGTGACCGGCGCCACCGACGGGCTGGGTCGGGCGACGGCGTGCGAGCTGGCCGCGCGCGGCGCGGCGGTCCTGCTGCACGGTCGCGACCGCGGCAAGCTCGACGCGGTGCTGTCGCAGACGCGCGCGGCCACGGGCAACGACCGCCTGCGCGGCTACGTCGCCGACCTGGCGTCGCTGGACGAGGTGCGCGGCCTGGCCGCACAGGTGCAAGACCACGAGCCGCGGCTC
Source organism: Solirubrobacteraceae bacterium (assembly GCA_035551055.1). GTDB lineage: Bacteria > Actinomycetota > Thermoleophilia > Solirubrobacterales > Solirubrobacteraceae > CADCVQ01. The sequence goes on along the minus strand of DASZOA010000462.1, from coordinate 287 downwards.
GACGTGCTCATCAACAACGCCGGGGTGGGCGGCATCGCGCGGAGCGAGAGCCGCGACGGCTACGAGCTGAACTTCGCCGTCAACCACCTGGCGCACTTCCTGCTGACGACGAGCCTGCTGGGGCTCCTGCGCCGGTCCGCCCCGGCGCGGATCGTCAACGTCTCCTCGGCGGGGCAGTCGCGGATCGACTTCGACGACGTCATGCTCACGCGCCGCTACGACCCGATGGACGCGTACGCGCGCAGCAAGCTCGCCCAGATCATGTTCACCGTCGAGCTTGCCGACCG
>DASZOA010000461.1:0-3432 GCA_035551055.1 Solirubrobacteraceae bacterium | reverse complement strand
CTCGAGCAGCTCGACGGCGGCGGTCGCGACGCGCGCCGGCGCCGCGACGAGCTTGGCGCGCAGGGCGAGCAGCTCGCGGACCGTCGGCCGGCCGAAGATCTCGGTGGCGTGCGGCCCGGCGCCGTGACGGGCGGCGAGTTGCGCGCCCGCGCGGCGCGGCAGCGACCAGCGCGGCAGCACGACGCGATCGCGAAAGCCCCAGCCGCAGACGTACGTTCCGCGCCAGTCGCGCGGCGGGCGGCTCTCGTAGGGGTCGATCGCGAGCGTTCGACGGCCGGCGCGCGCGAGGCGCTCCCAGACCGCCGGCGGCGCCGGAAAGGCCGTCATGTAGCGCGCGCGCTGGGCGCCGGGATCCCACTGGAACGGATAGAAGAGCCCATGGTCGGCCAGCTCGATGCCGCTGTAGAGCGTGTGAAACGCGGCGGCCGCGAAGTGGTCGGCGGGGGTGGCGAGCTCCAGGCGCCGCCCGCGCTCGATCAGCCCGGCGAGCACGGGCAGGTTGCCGGCGGCGAGCATCCGGTCGACGACCGCGACGCTCGCCGCGTCGAACTGCAGCACGCAGATCACGTGACGCTCACGCCCTCGACCGCGACCGCCTCGCCGCCGATCGCGTCCGAGCGCCGCGCGGCGTCGAGCACGCGCATGACGGCGGCGCCCTCGCCGGCCGTCGCCAGCGGCGCGGGGTCCTCGCCGCGCAGCGCGCGCCCGTAGGCCTCGAGCTGGAGCGTCAGCGAGCCCACGAGCGGGTGCGCGCGGGGCACGAGCCGGGCCAGCGCCGCGCGCGTGCGACCGCCGCGCTCGACGCGTGCCGCCCGCCGGCCGCCGCGGCGGATCTCGACGAGCTCCCGGTACGGGCGGTCCGTGGCGCACTCGATCTGCACCTCGGCGCGCGTCGTGGCGAAGACGACGCCGGCGCGGTCGCGCGTGGCGCTCGCGCGCACGGCGATCGGCAGCGAGCCGGTGAGAAACAGCGCCAGGTCGATGAGGTGCGGCGCGAGGTCGAGCAGCGCGTCCTCGCCGCGCTGGACCGGTCGCCAGGAGCTGCGCCGGTAGTGCAGGACCAGCCGCAGCTCGAGATCGCCGCCGGCCGGCATCCTGGGCTGGAGCGCGAGCCCCTGGTCGAAGCGCCGGTTGAAGGCGATCCACGGCGCCGGTCGGAGCGCGGCGATCCGCAGCGCGCCCGCGGCGTCCGGCGCCGGAGGCTTCTCGACCAGCGCCGGCAGGTTCGCCTGGGCGGCCGCCGTCGTCGCCGCCTCGTGCTCCTCGGGCGGCGTGCAAACGATGATCCCGTCGAGCGGCGTCGCGGCCAGCAGCTCGCCGAGCCGCGCGTGTGCGGCGGCGCCGAGCTTGGCGGCGAGCAGCGCGCGGCGCGACCGGTTTGGATCGGCGACGGCGACGATCTCGACGCGGCCGACGGCGCGCACCGCGGGCGCGTAGCCGAGCTCGGCCAGGCGCCCGCAGCCGACGAGCCCGAGCCGTAGCGGGGCATCCGTCATCGCCCGCGCCCCGCCCGCAGCCACAGCAGCGCGCCGCCGGGAACCGACGCCACCGCGGTCAGGTGATGGAGGAGATGCAGCGGCACGCCCGCCAGCGCCAGCCGGGGCCCGCCGCACCGCGCGAGCAGGGCGTAGAAGCGCGCGTTCGGGGCGACCATCGCCGCCAGCGCGAGCGCCGCGAGGCGGCCGCGACCGGCCGCGGCGCCGGCCGCCGCGAGCGCGGCGGCGGCCGCCGCGCGGCGGTGGCGCCAGGCGAGGTTCAGCGCGGCGCTGCCCGGCCCGCCGCGCTCGAGGCGCAGCGCGACCCACGGCGCGCCACGGGCGGCGAGGTCCGTGCGCAGCATCGACCGCAGCGTCCAGCGCTTGAGATGCGTCCCGCGCGCCGCCGGGTCGAGCGCGATGCGGCGGCCGGCGGCGTGCAGGCGCATGCCGAGCTCGATGTCCTCGATCGACGGGCGCGGGTAGCGGGCGGCGTCGAAGCCGCCGACCGCGAGGAACGCGTCGCGGCGGATCGCGCCGAGGCCGGCCCAGAACGTCGTCGCCGGACCCGCCGCGCCGCAGTGCACGTGGTGGTGCAGCAGGTTGCGAAAGCGCGAGACGGTCGCGCGCGCGGCCGGCTGCTCGTCGTAGGCGCCGAAGACCGCGTCGAGCCCGGCGTCGCGGTCGAGCGCCGCGCGCAGCCGGCCCAGCGCGTCGGGGTGGACCTCGACGTCGGCGTCGACGAAGACGACGATCTCGCCGCGCGTGGAGGCGACGCCGGCGTTGCGCGCCGCCGCCGGGCCGCTGCCGGGCGCAGAGGTGACGACCTCGAGCTCGTGCGCGTCGCCGCAGCGCTCCAGCGCGGCGAGGCAGCGCCCGAGCGTCGGGGGCGCATCGGTGGCGGGAACGACGACCGAAAGCAAGTTAGGCAAGCCTAAGTTAGAGTGCCCTAACATGGAAGCCAGGGGGGGAGAGCCGTTCGCCGTGCTCGGCGCCGGCCCGGCCGGGCTGACCGCAGGCTACGTGCTCGCACGCAGTGGACGCGCCGTCGTCGTCTTCGAGGCCGAGGGGCAGGTCGGCGGCCTCGCGCGCACCGTGGTTCGCGACGGCTACCGCTTCGACCTTGGCGGCCACCGCTTCTTCACGAAGTCCGACGAGGTCCGGCGCCTCTGGCACGAGGTGCTCGGCGACGAGCTGCTCGTGCGCGACCGGCTCTCACGGATCTACTGGCGCGGACGCTTCGTCGACTACCCGCTGCGGCTGGCCGACGTCGTGCGCAAGGTCGGGCCCGTCGAGCTGCTGCGCTGCGCGGCCTCCTACGCCCGGGCGCTCGCCCGCCGGCCGCGGCGACGCTCGCACGAGACGTTCGAGGAGTGGGTCTGCGACCGCTTCGGCCGGCGGCTGTTCGAGCTGTTCTTCAAGAGCTACACCGAGAAGGTCTGGGGGGTGCCGACGACCGAGATCAGCGCCGACTGGGCCGCCCAGCGCATCCGCACCCTCTCCTTCTCGCGGGTCGTGCGCGCCGCGCTGCTCGGCGACGGCGCCGACGTGCGCAGCCTCGTCGAGCAGTTTCACTACCCACGCCTCGGCCCGGGGCAGATGTGGGAGGCGATGGCCGCCGAGATCGTCGGCGCCGGAGGGCAGGTGCGGCTCGGCGCGCGCATCGACCGCGTCGAGCTGCGCGACGGCCGCGTGAGCGCGATCGGGCGCGCCGGCGAGCGCATCGCGGTCGACGGCGTCGTCTCGTCGCTCGCGCTGCGCGACGTCGTGGCGCTCGCCGACCCGCCCGCGCCCGCGGCGGTCCGCCGAGCCGCGGCCGGCCTGCGTTACCGCGACTTCCTCACCGTCGCGCTCGTCGTGCGCGGCGCGGACCTGTTCCCGGACAACTGGATCTACGTCCACGATCCGGGCGTGCTCGTCGGGCGGATCCAGAACTTCCGCGCATGGAGCCCGGCGC
>DASZOA010000460.1:0-8181 GCA_035551055.1 Solirubrobacteraceae bacterium | reverse complement strand
CTCGACCTCGCGTGGGCGTTCCTGACGCGGCTCGTCGAGCCGGGCCCGGCGACGCTGTGGACCGTGCCGGTCGTGCTCGCGACGTTCGCCGTGATCGCGCTGCAGCTCGTCCCCGAGCGCCCGCTCGACGCGCTGCGCGTGCGCTTCGAGCAGCTGCACCCGGTCGCGCTCGGCACCAGCATGGCGAGCGTCGTCGTGCTCGTTGCCGCGACGGTCTCGAGCCAGGGTGTGCCACCGTTCATCTACTTCCAGTTCTGACCGCGCGCATGTCGATCCCCGAGAAGGACCCGTTCATCCTCGACCGCCCCACCGGCCGGCGCCTGGGCGCGCGCGACGGGATCCTCGTCGTGCTCATCGCGGCCCTGCTGCTGCTGACGATCGAGGGCCAGTCGATCCGCAGCACGGGCAAGAAGATGGACGCGGGGATCGAGCGCACGGTCGTGCTGGCCGTCGGGACGCCGGCCGCCTGGCTCGCCGACCGCCTGCCGCTCGCCGACGCGGCGGACAGCGTCACGGCGGCCCTGTCGCCCGACGACGACCTGAACGGCGAGGGCGGCTTCGCGTCCGCTCCGGCGACAGCAAACGGAGCGGCGGCGGGAGCGGGCGCGGGCGGCGCGGCGGCCCCGATCACGCCGGACTCCTTCGATCCCGCCGAGCTGGGCGGCAAGCCGGTCAAGCTGCCCGCCCTGAGGACCCTGCTCGTGACGGGCGATTCGCTCGCTCAGCCGCTCGACGTGCAGCTCGCACGACGCATGGCGGAGGACGGCGTGGACACGATCCGCGCCGCGCATCTCGGCACCGGGATCTCGAAGACCGACATCGTCGACTGGGGCGTGCTCTCGACACAGCAGGTCCGGCAGCGCAAGCCCGACGCGGTCGTGATGTTCCTGGGCGCCAACGAGGGCTTTCCGTTTCGGGCCGGCGGCGGGCGCATGATCGAGTGCTGCGGCGCCGAGTGGGCCGTCGTCTACGCCACGCGCGCACGGCGGATGATGGAGACCTACCGGCGCGACGGCGCGGCGCGCGTGTACTGGCTCACGCTGCCGCTGCCGCGCGATTCGCGCCGCCAGGAGATCGCGCGCGCCGTCAACGCCGCGATCGAGGTCGCCGCGCAGCCGTTTCGCTCGCAGGTGCGCGTGCTCGACATGGCGGCCGTGTTCACGCCGGGCGGACGCTACCGGGCGGCTCAGGAGGTCGACGGGCGCCAGACGATCGTGCGCGAGCCCGACGGCATCCACCTCAGCGAAGCGGGCGCGGCGGTCGCGATGAACCTCGTGCTCGGCCGCCTGCACGCCGACTTCGCGTCGTTCGGCTAGCGGCCTCGGCGGTCGACGTCAGCCGCCGGCCATCGCCGGCAGGATCACGAGCACGTCGCTGTCGCCCACCTCGGTGTCCAGCCCGCCGAGCACGCGCACGTCCTCGTCGTTGAGATAGACGTTGACGTAGCGGTTCAGCTCGCCGCCGTCGGAGAAGATCTGCGACTCCGTCGCCGGGTGCTGGTCGGCGAGCGAGCGCAGGACCGCGCCGACGCTGTCGCCGTCGGCGTCGACCTCCTTGGCGCCGCCGACCGACGGCCGCAGGACGGGCGGGATGCGCACGGTGGCCATAGCGGTCGCGAAGCCTAGCCCGCGGCGGCGCAGAACGCCTCGTAGTCGGGCAGCTCCTCCTCGGCGATCTCCTCGGGGTCGCGCGAGCAGATCGGGCAGTCGGGGTCGCGGCGCACCTTCAGCTCGGTGAACGTCGCGCCGAGCGCCTCGTAGAGCAGCAGCCGGCCGATGAGCGGCTCGCCGGCGCCCGTGATGAGCTTGATGACCTCGGTCGCCTGCAGCAGGCCCATCGTGCCGGGGAGCACCCCCAGCACCCCGTTGGCGCCGCAGCTCGGCGCCAGCTCGGCCGGCGGCGGCGCCGGATACAGGCAGCGGTAGCACGGGCCCTCGTAGGGCGCGAACACCGACAGCTGGCCGTCGAAGCCGAGGATCGATGCGCTGACGACCGGGATCTTCAGGCGCACCGACGCGTCGTTGAGCAGGTAGCGCGTCGGGAAGTTGTCGGCGCCGTCGACGATGACGTCGTAGCCGTCGATGATCTCCATGATGTTCGACGCGTCCAGCCGCGTCTCGTACTTGACGACGTTCACCTCGGGGTTGATCGCGTTCATCGCCTCCTGCGCGGAGTCGACCTTCGAAGCGCCGATGCGGTCGGTCGTGTGGATGACCTGGCGCTGCAGGTTGGAGAGGTCGACGTCGTCGTCGTCGACGATCCCGATCGTCCCGATGCCGGCCGCCGCGAGGTACAGCGCGATCGGCGAGCCCAGACCGCCGGCCCCGAGCAGCAGCACCTTGGCGTCGAGCATCCTCTGCTGGCCGTCGACGCCGATCTCGGGGATCAGCAGGTGGCGGCTGTAGCGCTCGCGCTGCTCGGCGGTCATGACCTTCGGCACCTCGACCTCGTAGCCGCGGTCCTTCCACAGCGTGTAGCCGCCGGTCATCGACTCGACGTGCTCGTAGCCGAGCTCCTCGAGCGTCTTGGCGGCGAGCGCCGAGCGGTTGCCCGACGCGCAATACAGCACGACGTGCTGGGAGCGATCGGGGACGGCGCCCTCGATGCGCGACTCCAGATAGCCGCGCGGGACGTGCTTGGCGCCCGGGATGAGGCCGCGCTCGACCTCCTCGGTCTCGCGCACGTCGATCAGCGCGATGTCGCCGTTGCCGCTGGCAGCAGACAGCGCCTCGTGGACTTCGCCCGGATCGACCTGGGCGATCTGGCTCTTGATCTGGCGGATGAACTCCGCGCCGGACGGGCTCACACGAATCTCCTCAAAGATGGTCGGGCTTGTGCTGCTTCAAAAAGTATAGCGCTGGGCTCTCGACCAGTTGTTCCCGCTCGGGCTCGGTTGTTCCCGGTTGCGCGCGCTCGATCGCGCCCGGTCGCCGCCGAACGCCGAACGGGGCGTCCCGCGCGGCGGGACGCCCCGTGTCGACCCGATCTTGAGGCAGGACGTTCGTGGAGGGTGCTGCCCGACGAGTATCGGACGTTGCCCGCCGCGCCGACATCCGGTCCAGACCCCATGCGAAGACCCGCGCTGCTCTCGCAGGTGCTGACCGTCAACACCCTGCTCGTCGTCGCGACGATGTTCGCGGCGAGCATCGCCGCGCGGCTGGACCTCGGCGATACCGCCGGCTCGCGCCAGTTCCTCGTGCTCGTCGCCGCGGTCCTGGCGACGCTCATGGCCAACAACCTCATCATGCGCCGCCGCTTCGCTCCGCTCGAGTCGCTGACGCGGACGATGGAGTGCGTCGACCTCACGCTGCCGGGCGTCCGCGCGCAGCCGCAGGAGGGCGAGCCGGCCGACGTCGAGCGCCTGCGCGAGGCGTTCAACCTCATGCTCGCCCGGCTGGAGTCCGAGCGCACCGGCAGCGCGACGGCGGTCCTGCGCGCCCAGGAGGCCGAGCGCGCGCGGGTCGCCCGCGACCTGCACGACGAGGTCAACCAGGCGCTTGCGGCGGTGTCGCTGCGGCTCGCGGCCACCGCCGAGCATGCGCCGCCGGAGTTCGCCGAGGAGCTGCGCGAGACGCAGCGGCTCGCCGGCCAGGCGATGCAGGAGCTGCTCGGCCTCGCGCGCGACCTGCGCCCGGCGGCGCTCGACGACCACGGGCTGCTGCCCGCGCTGCGCACGCAGGTTCGGCTGTTCGGCGAGCGCTGGCGGATTCCCGCGCAGTTCGCGGCCGACGGTCCGCGGCCGCTGCTCGGCGAGTTCGAGCAGCTCGTCGTCTACCGCGTCGTGCAGGAGGCGCTGTCGAACATCGCCCGCCACGCGCGCGCCGCCAACGTCAAGGTCACGGTCTGCGGCTGCAACGGCGCGCAGGTGAAGGTGACGGTCGCCGACGACGGCGAGGGCTTTCATCCCGAGCGAGCGCGCGACGGCGGCTCGGGGCTGGTCGGCATGCGCGAGCGCGCGCTGCTCGCCGGCGGTCGCCTCGACGTGCGCTCGACGCCGGGCGCGGGGACGACGGTCGAGCTGACGGTCCGCGCCCGGGAGGCGCAGTGGCGATGAGGCTGCTGATCGCCGACGACCACGGGATCGTGCGCGGCGGGCTGCGGCTGCTGCTCGAGCGCCAGGCCGGGATGCAGGTCGTCGCCGAGGCGTCCGACGGCGTCGAGGCGGTCGAGCTCGCGCTGCGCGAGCGCCCGGACATCTGCGTGCTCGACGTCTCGATGCCGCGCATGACCGGGCTGCAGGCGACGGTCGAGATCAAGATGCACGCGCCGCAGATCGCCGTCCTGCTGCTGTCGATGTACGACGACGAGCGCTATCTGTTCGAGGCGCTGCAGGCGGGCGCGGCGGGCTACCTCCTCAAGCGCGAGGCCGACCATGCGCTCGTCGACGCCGTGCGCGCGGTCGCCCGCGGCGAGCCGTTCATGACGAACGCCGCCGAGCCGTCGCTCGTGCGCGAGTGGATGGAGGACGACAGCACGGGCCCGGTCGAGCCGCTGACGCTGCGCGAGCGCGAGGTGCTCAAGCTCATCGCCGAGGCGTACACGAACAAGGCGATCGGCGAGACGCTGCATCTCTCCGAGAAGACCGTCGAGTCGCACCGGGCGAACCTCATGCGCAAGCTCGAGATGCGCGACCGCGTCGAGCTCGTGCGCTACGCCATCCGGCGCGGCCTGATCGAGGCCTGACCGCCGGTCGCCGGAGTCGGACGCGGCGGCGGCGGGCTACGCTGCGATCGCATGCCCGCCCGCCTGCGCCTCGCGCTCTTCGTCACCGGCCTGCTCGCGCTCGCCGCGATCGCGGGCGTGCTGCTGTTCGCCGTCGGCGAGCGGACCGTTCCCCCGCCCGGCTTCGCCGGCGCCGTGCGCCCGCCGGGCATCCCGCCCGCCGAGTTCGGCGTGCGCGACGAGCGCGGCCGGATGCTGCGTCTCGCCGATCTGCGCGGGCGTCCGGTGGTCGTCACGTTCCTCTACACGACCTGCGAGGAGACCTGCCCGTTGACCGCGCAGCAGATCCGCGTCGCGCTCGACAAGCTGGGCCACGACGTGCCGGTCGTCGCCGTCAGCGTCGACCCCGTCGGCGACACGTCGCGCCGCGCCCGCCGGTTCGCGCTCGAGCAGGGGATGATGGGCCGCATGCGCTGGGCGCTCGGCAGCCGGCGCGAGCTGCGGCGGCTGTGGAAGGCCTACGGCATCCAGCCCCAGAGCACGGACTTCGAGCACACGGCGTCGACGGTCCTGCTCGACGGGCGCGGGGTGCAGCGCGTCGGCTTCGCGACGAGCTTCCTCACTCCGGAGGGGCTCGCGCACGACATCGCGTTGCTCGAGCGAGAGCGCGGCGACGCCTAGCCTATGGGCGCTCGCCCGGCTCGCGCATGCCGGGCTCGCTCGGCGGCCGGCGGACGGGGCCGCCCGCGCGCCTGAGCTCGCGGCGGTCGCGGATCGAGCGATAGGCGAGCACCGCGAGGATGATCAGGATCGGCGCGACGTACAGCAGGTCGACGAGCCAGTGCCCGGCGTGCGCGAACGGCGGCGTCACGAGTTCGCCGCCGACAGCAGCCAGAGTCCGAGTGAGGTGAAGGCGATCATCACGGCGAGCATCCAGTATTGCGAGCGCGTCGCGGCCCGGCCGTCGCCGAAGGACGCGAGCGCGCGGTCGTGGGCCAGGACGAGGCCGGCGACGTGGCCGATCACGAGCGCGGCGACCTGGACGTACCAGATCGCGTTCGCGCCGATCCACGTGTAGTCGACGGTCGCGGTGCTCGTCCCGAAGACGTTCGCGCCGCTCCCGAGCGGATCGGAGACGAGGTACGCCGCGCGCTGGCCCTCGTAGGCGAGCAGCGAGAAGTAGTGCGCGACGACGTAGGCGAGGCCGATCGGCACGAGCGAATGCGCAAAGCGCGCGGCGAGCGCACCGGCCCTGGGCGCGCTGAGCGGGTCGACGGACTGCATCCCGAGGACGCCGAGCCGGTACAGGCCGGCGACGAGCAGCACCGCGGCGACGAGGCCGACTGTGAACGCGAGCTCGAGCGCGGTCGCCTGGCTGAACCCGACGTCGCGCCACAGGTCGGTCAGCTGCGGCGCGATCTCGCCCCACGCCGGCCCGCCGGAGAAGCCGTCGAACGACGTCGTGCCGATGACCACGCACAGCAGCGCGACGGTGCCGGGGACGGGGTCGAGCGCCGTGAGCCCGCTCAGCGGCCGGCGGGCGTAGACCGCCTCGCGCGTCCAGCGCAGCGGGGCGATCCGCGCCAGCAGCCCGAAGTACGCGCCGAAGCCGTCGCCGTAGCGACTCCACGTCTCGATGCCGTACAGGCTCATGCCGACGAACTGGACGGCGGCGTAGACCAGCGCGAGCACCGCCAGGGTGCTCGGGTCGCCGCGGCCGGAGTAGACGAGCTCGACCCACGCGAACGCGAGGATCCCGAGCGCCGCCGGCCAGCGGCCGAGCCTCGCCGGGTAGGGCAGCGGCGCCGGCAGCCGGTCGCGGCTGGCCTTCGCGGCCACCCACGCGACCGCGCGCGCGATCGCGCGCCACGGGTTCAGCGCCTTGAAGACGTCTCCGAAGATCGGGCTCACGACGGCGAGTCCGACCCAGAACAGCACGAAGACGAACGTCGGCGCGAGGTTGTTCGTCGTCGTCTGCGATCCCGCCAGGCCGGAGTAGACGACGAGCACGAAGAGCGCCGCACCGAGCAGGCCGGCGAGCGGGTCGAGGATTCGCGGCACGCCCGCCACGCGGCGCTCGAGCGGGCGCTCCAGCCGCGGGCTGGGCCAGAGCACGGCGAGCGCGACGAACGAGGCGACGAGCACGACCGCCGCCGCCCAGCCGAACAGCCATTTCGGGATCGGCAGGTCCTCGCGCCCGACGAGGCCGTGCGCGAGCGCTCCGTCGGGCGCCACCAGCAGGACGCCGGCCGCGGCGACGAGCAGCGCGAGCAGGCGGCGTCCGTGCATTGCCGGCAGTCTTGCAAGCAAGCGCCTGCCGGAGTCGCACGTACCTATGATCGAGCGGTGACGACCGAGGTCTCGATCCAGCGCGCCGTCCCGTCCGATGAGCGCCTGCCGCCCGACGAGCGCCTGCCGGCCGCGGTGCTCGCGCTGGCCGGTCTCGCCGGCACGGCGGGCCTGATCCACCTCGTCGCCGCGCTCCAGCACGTCGACGAGAACTGGATGCTGCCGGTCTTCTTCGCGCTCGTCGGCGCCGCGCAGGTCGCCGCTGGCTGGCGCATCCATCGCGTGCCGGGCGAGCCGGGACTGCTGGTGGCCGTCGCGCTCGGCGCCGTCGCGCTGGCGCTGCTGTGGGTCTTCTCGCGCACGACCGGCGTGCCGTTCGGGCCCGATGCCGGCGAGGTCTCCTCGGTCGGCGTCGCCGACACGATCGTCACGCTGCTCGAGCTCGCGTTCGCCGCGCTCGCGGCGGCGCTCGTCACGCAGCCGGCGCGCGGCGAGCAGCGCCTGGCGTGGCTGGACAGCCCGATGGGCGTGCGCCTGACGTTCGCCGTCCTGTCGATGGCGCTGCTGCTGGCCGCGCTCGGCGGCCACGAGCACTAGGCCCGCGGCATGCGGGCCCCGCCCGGCAAGATCAGCGCGCCGCCCTTTCCCGCGGGCGCGGAGTGGGTCAACGTCGCCCGTCTGCGGATGGACCAGCAGCTCGGCCGCCCGGTGCTCGTCGAGTTCTGGGACTTCTGCCGCGCCAACTCGCTGCAAACGCTCGGCTACATCCGCCGCTGGCACGAGCGCTACGCCGCGGCGGGGCTGCGCGTGGTCTCCGTGCACGCCGGGGCCTACCCGCCGTCGCAGGATCCCGCTCAGGTCCGCGCGGCGGTCGCGCGGCTGGGAATCGAGCACCCCGTCCTGCTGGACACGCGCTTTGAGCTGTGGCACGAGTACGGCAACGAGGCGTGGCCGGCGCGCTACCTCTTCGACCGCGGGCTGCGGCTGTACTCGATGCACTACGGCGAGGGCGCCTACGACGAGACGCAGACCGAGATCTGCGAGCTGCTGGAGATCGCGCCCGAGCCGCTGGAGCCGCTGCGCCCGCAGGACGCGCCCGGCGCTCGCGGCGGCAGGCCCACGCCCGCGCGGCCGGGCGCCTGGTCGGGTCCCTACGAGGCGGGGGCGGTATGGGCGGTGCTCGAGCCGACGGGCGGCGGCGCGCACGGCGCCGCGCGCGTGCGCGTCAAC
>DASZOA010000459.1:0-5132 GCA_035551055.1 Solirubrobacteraceae bacterium | reverse complement strand
CGTGCCCCAGTAGCGCTCGCGCGACAGCGCCCAGTCGACGTTGTTCTCCAGCCAGCGGCCGAAGCGGCCGTGCTTGATGTGCTCCGGGTGCCAGGCGATCTGCTCGTTGGCGTCCAGCAGCTCGTCGCGGATCTGCGACGTCGCGATGTACCACGACGGCTTGGCGTAGTACAGAAGCGGCGTCGAGCAGCGCCAGCAGTGCGGGTAGGAGTGCTTGTAGGACTCGGCGCGCAGCAGCCGGCCGCGGCCGCGCAGGTCGTCGACCAGCTCCGGATCGGCGTCCTTGACGAAGCGCCCCGCGTAGGGCCCGATGCGCTCGTCGTACGTGCCGTCGGCGCGTACGGGGTTGACGACGTTGAGACCGTACTGCGCGCCGAGGCGAAAGTCGTCCTCGCCGAACGCGATCGCGGTGTGCACGAGCCCGGTGCCGTCGTCGGCGGTGACGAAGTCGCCGAGCAGCACGCTGTGGCCGCGCTCGCCGTAGGCGTCGGCGCCGAGGAAGGGAAACGGCGGCTCGTAGCGCACCCCGTCCAGCGCGGCGCCCGGGAAGCGGTCGAGCACCTGGACGGCGGCGGCATCGCCGAGCACGCTGTCGACGAGCGCCTCGGCCAGGACGACGGGGGCCTCGAGCGCCCCGGTCTTGGCGCGCACGTAGACGAGCTCGGGGTCGACCGCGACGGCGGCGTTGGAGACGAGCGTCCACGGCGTCGTCGTCCAGACCAGCAGCTCGTCGCCGGCCTGCAGCGGGCCGCCGTCCTGCGCGACGCGGAAGCGCACGTAGACCGACGGGTCCTCGACGTCCTGGTAGCCGAGCGCGACCTCGTGACTGGACAGCGCGGTGCCGCAGCGCGGGCAGTAGGGCACGACCTTGTGGCCCTCGTAGAGCAGCCCGCGGTCGGCGATCTGCTTCAGCGACCACCAGACCGACTCGATGTACGACGGGTCCAGCGTGCGATAGGCGTGCTCGAGGTCGAGCCAGAAGCCGATCCGCTCGGTCAGCGCGTTCCACTGCTCGAGGAAGGCGAAGACCGATTCGCGGCACCGCTGGTTGAACTCGGCGATCCCGTAGCGCTCGATCTCCTCCTTGGTCTTGATCCCGAGCTGGCGCTCGACCGCGATCTCGACCGGCAGCCCGTGCGTGTCCCAGCCGCCGCGGCGCTCGACGTAGTAGCCGCGCATCGTGCGAAAGCGGGGGAAGATGTCCTTGAAGACGCGACTGAGAACGTGGTGCACGCCCGGCGGGCCGTTCGCCGTCGGCGGCCCCTCCCAGAAGATCCACGGCTGCGCCCCCGCGCGGCGGCGCAGCGACTCGCGGAAGACGTCGCGCTCGCGCCAGCGCTCGAGGACCCGCTCCTCGAGTTGCGGGAAGGAGACCTGCGCGTCGACGGCCCGCGGTGCCATGCCGATGAGTGTAGGCGCAGCACCCCTACGACCTGACGCGGCGATCGTCGTGTCTGACGCCGACCGCGGGAGGGGGACAGTGCGGCAGCACGACCCCCGATCGCGGGTGGCGTCAGGCGCGTCGAGCGCCCGTCAGTCACGCGGCGAGCTTGCGGCAGATCGAGGCCAGGCTGCGCTTCTCGTCCTCGTCGAGGACCGCGAAGGTCCGCGCGACGCGCTCGCTGTGCTCGGGAAACAGGCGGTCGACGATCTCTGCGCCGCGGGCGGTGATCGCCACGCTCGCCGCGCGGCGGTCGCTCGCCAGCCGGCGGCGGTGCACGAGGCCGCGCGCCTCGAGCGTCGTGACGACCTCGGTCGCGTTGGCCTTCGACGTCCGCAGTCGCGCCCGCAGCAGGCGCAGCTCGAGCTCCCCACCGGCGGTGGTGAGGATCACGAGCACGGAGAAGCCGGTCGCCGACAGCCCCTCGCGCTCGAGGTCCGCGCTCAGCCGGCGGCGCACCGATGCCTCCGCGCGCAACAGCGACTCGAGGGCGCGATGCGCGAGCGGGTCGCCGGGAACGAGGCTCATCGTGGCGGCGACCGTAGCGGTCGTATCGGACGATCCGGGTGGGTCAGCCGACCTGCGCGAAGCCGGAGCGGCGGCGAACGGTCGCCTCGCGCGCGTTGAGCCGCGCCAGCAGCAGGTCGCGCGCGCCGACCGCGCTCGTCCCGAGGCGCGGCACGGTCGACTGGTCGGACTCCGGCAGCGCTCCGCGGAAGTCGAGGATCTCGACGTGCTCGTCGACGCGGCGCGACTGGTAGGCGATGCGGGCGAGCGCGTCGAGCCAGGCACGGCGCCCCGTCAGGACGACGAGGCCCGGGGTGAGCGTCTGCAGGACGTGGGCCAGGCGGCCCGCGTCGAGCTCGACCGTCAGCATGAGCGTGCCGATGCCGGCCCGGCGCAGGTACAGCTCGAGCGCCTGCGCGTACAGCGCGTCGATGTCACCCGGCGCGCTGGCGTCGAAGATGAGGACGGTCTCCGGCCGCGTGGCCGCCGGCGCGACGCGCTTGGCGGCGGCCAACCAGCCCGTCGCCCAGCGCCAGGCGAAGCCGAGCTCGGGCGACGGCGACTCGCCCTCCGGCGCGCCCAACCCGTCGACGGCGGGTAGCAGCACCTCCTCGACGGTGCGCTCGACCGACCGAACGGCGAGGCTCTCCTCGAGGATCCGGTCGGCCTCGATCTCCTCGAAGCGGCGCAGCGCCGAGCGCAGCCGCGCGGGCGAGGACGGGCCGCTGCCGCGCTCACGGGCGATCGAGATCGCCGAGGACACGTTGTGCGTCTCCTCGAACGCCTGGCGCAGCGCCTCGATCTCGGCGAGGTCGAACTGGCGGTGCCCGCCGGCGGTGCGTCGCGGCGTCGGATAGCCGAAGCGGCGCTCCCAGGACCGCAACGTGTTCGGGCTGACGCCCAACATGGCCGCGGCGGCATGGGTGCGTAGAACACTCATTTGTCCTGGATCGAGGCCGCGACCGTTGCACAGCGGGCAAGGTCCGCCGCAACGGCGCGAGTCGATCGCTACAGGGTAGGGAATTCTCCCTTGAAATTCACCTATGAGAGGACGAGCAGCGCGGCATGCGGCGGCCCGCAGGGGCCGATCCGGGCGGTGAAGCGCACGCCGAACTCCTGCCGCGGGCGGACGACCGTGACGCGCGGCTCGCCCGAGCCGCCGGCGACCTCGACGAGCAGCGCGAGCAGGTTCGAGGCGCTCGGGGCGTTGGCATCGGCGGGCACGAGGAAGTCGGCGATGTGCTTGTTGACCGCCTTGGTCTCGTCGATGCCGAGCAGCTCCTCGGCCGCGGCGGACACCGCGCAGACCGACAGCGTCGTGTCGACGACGAGGAACGGCTCGTCGACGCGCGGCGCGAGGTCGGCCGCCGCCTGCAACACGAGCCCGAGCCCGCAGTGCCCGCAGACGCGCGAGGGCGGGGCGCGCCTGGTCGGGTCGGGCGGCATCGCGCAGTGCCCGCAGAACGACACGCGCTCGAGGCCGCGCTCGTCGACCTCGACCGGCCGCAGTGTGCGCAGCCGCCTCATGCCTGCGCCTTGCGCTGTTCGGAGTCGCCGTCGAGCACCGACAGTGCGGCGGGCTCGTGCGCGGGCGTGCGCTGGCGATCGTCGATCAGCGCCAGCAGCTGGCGGTGCGCGCCGAACGGGGTATCGGGCAGGATCCGCGTGCCGGTCGTGCGGACCTTCGCGCCGTGGTGCGAGCGCCGGAAGAGCGCCATCGGCAGGGGACCGGCGGCGGCGCGCACGCGGTAGGCCCACAGGGCGACGTCGTCGTCGACCAGGTGGCCGCCCGCGATGACGACCGCGTCCGGCGACAGCGACTCGACCACGTCGGACAGGCCCGCGACGCCGCCGACCGGCAGCGCCATGACGCGAGCGCCCGAGCGGCCGCAGAACAACTCGAATGCGCGGACGGCGAGCGCGTCGGGGTCAAGCTCGTTGCGCGTGGCGTCCCCGACCAGGACCGCCAGGCGGCGCACCGGCGGCGGGGCGAGGCGCTGCGCGCGGCGCAGCCACCCGTCGGCCCAGCGCGCGGCGAACGCCCAGGGGGCGCTGTCGGTGCCATAGCGCTCGCCGAGTTCGTCGAGCGACGGCAGCAGCACCTCTTCGACCGAGCGCTCGACCGAGCGCAGCGCGAGCGCGGACTCCATCGCGCTGTCGGCGCGGTCGAGCTCGAAGCCGGCGAGCGCGCCGACGAGGGTGTGCGTGTCGGTGCTGAGCGCCTCGCGCGCGCGGCTGACCGCCGACGAGATCGAGAGGCCCTGCTGCAGCGCGTCGCGAAGCGCGGCGACCTCGCCGTGGGTGTAGAGACGATGGCGCCCGGCCGACCGCTGCGGCTTGGGGTAGCCGAACCGGCGCTCCCACGCGCGCAGCGTGTTCGGGCTGACGTTCAGCAGCGCCGCCGCCTCGCTCGTCTTCAGGGTCCTCATCGAGAACATGATCGTCCCTGGCCCAATTCGATGCAAACGCTGCTCATGGGAAATGCATACCTTCGCGATCCAAACGTGAGCGCCAAATGCTCCGATTTACGGCGGAGCGGCGCCGGTGGATGCTCGGGGACGCCGGGCGCCGTACCGCGACGCGGTGCGGCGCTCATGCTGCCGGCGGCCCTCAGGGCGGTGCGCGAAACGTCCACATGCAGGACGCAAGGCCCACGACCCCCGGGCGCGTCCTCGCCTGCGCCGCGCTGAGGCGAGTGATCCTCGCCCCGCGAGCGTCACTCGTCGCAGCCCCACGTCGCCGGGGCGGGAGCCCGCGGACACGGCGCCCTGGAGGGACGCCACGTCGACCCCGTCCCGCCGGCGCTGGTCGAGCTATTTGCCGTCCCCGAGCTCGAAATCTGTGCGGCGGCCGGGTCAAAACAACCGAAGGCGGCCTCGGCCGTGCAGGGTTTATGACCGAAACCTGTGCAATTTTTCCACAGCTCTTTACCTATCAGCATATGTTCGAGCGCGGAAGTTCTCGACTTGGAAACCCTGGGCTAGTGTCGGCGCCCGTTCACCACACCCCTATCCGGAGGTCGAGATGACCAGTCTCAAGAGCCGTCTGTACAGCCCCGTTCTCATCACCGCCGTCACGATCTTCGCCGCGGTGGGCGCTGGCTTCCGCGGCAATTAGTAGCCTGAGCGCTCACATCGAGCATTGGCGATAGGTTGCTCATGTGACGGGCTCCATGACCGCGCCG
>DASZOA010000458.1:0-1905 GCA_035551055.1 Solirubrobacteraceae bacterium | reverse complement strand
GCGCCGCGGCAGATCGCGAGGAAGCGCTCCTCGAGCTCGTTGCGCGTCAGCGTGCTGCCGACGCTGTGGACGCCGAGCACGGATCGCAGCAGCCCGCTGCCGCGGCGGCCGTTCGCCCGTGACAGCACCTCCTCGATCGCCCTCATGTCCAGCAGCCGCCGCGCCTCGGCGCGGTCGCAGGCGCGCTCGATCTCGCGGCGGGTGGCGTCCTCGCAGACGTCGAGCAGCGTGCGAGCCACCGTCGTGCACGGAATGGCGTCGACGACGGTCACGTCGGCGGGATGCAGGGTCGCGGCGCTGTGAACACGGATGCCGGGACGGCGGCGGCCCCGCGACCCTGGGGCGGTGACGTCCACCCATGTCCGGCCGGCGAGTCCGAGCTCCCACTTGCCGGCGGCGGCACGATGCGACAGCTCCGCCGACGGCCCGCAGGCGAGCACGGCCGCCAGCAGCCGGCCGTCCCGCGTCAGGGACGGATGACCGACCGCGAAGACGCCGCGATGCGCGCGATGCAGGCGACCGGCGCCGACGCGGCTGCGCACTGCGCTCGCGCTGAGCCCCAGGTCGACGAGCTGCCATAGCGCCACCACCCCGTGCTGGAGGGAGGCGACACGCGCGAGTTCCGCGTCGAGGCGCGGGCCTGGGACGTTGCGCTCGTCGTGTCCACGCTCGAGCCGTGTCATGACGTCGATGCTGATCGCCGTCGCGTTACGAAACAACGCACGGACGTCACAACTCACGCGCACATTCGTTGCGACAGACGCGGGGGCGGCGCGTCGATCGTCAGGGCGCCGCGGATGCTGGCGCAGCGATCTGGGGCGCGGTGACTCGATCGCCCGGACGGCTGCGAGCGCGCGCGCCGCGAGCTCGCGCGCGCCCGGGCCGGCGAGCCCCGACCGCGGCGGGGCGTTGGACGTTGCGTCCACCATGTGGACGCTTAAGCCACAACCCCCGCGAGACCGTGCCCCTGATCGCCCGTCTCGCGCGACAGGACAACCCGCGGCGTCACAAACCCGCGCAGGGGCATCACGACAGACACCGGGACGTCCGCGAGCGCCCGCCACGGCGCCGGACGTCCGCGAGCGCCCGCCCCGCCGGGGACGATCGCGAGCGCCCGCGCCGCAACCTGCGCCGCCCGACGGCCGCGAGCGCGAGCGCGCGACCTGCGGCGCCCGGGCCGGCGAGCCCCGACCGCGGCGGGGCGTTGGACGTTGCGTCCAATACGTGGACGCTTAAGCCACAACCCCCGCAAGCGCGCCCCTGATCGCCCGTCTCGAGCGACAGAACAACCCGCGGACGTCACAACTCGGCGCAGGGCATACGACAGACACCGGGACGCCGCGCGAGCGGCCCGCCTCGCCGCCCGCCACCGGCCCGGCCTGCGCCGCTCCCCCGCCAGCCCGCGCAACGGCCGTGCACCACGGCCTCGATGCGCTCGTGCTCCAAGCCGTGGCGGCCGGCGGCGCGCAAGAGCGCCGCGGTGTCGAGCTCGGAGTCGAGAACCTCGATTCGAGCCGCAGCTCGTGCACGCGAGGTGGTGGTTGGCGGCATCGTCGTGGCCGCGGTGGGGGTTCTCCTCGGCCACGCATCGCCGCCGCGCCGCCGTCCGCGGCCACGCGAATAGGCTCGCGACGTGCCGATCGCCGCGTCGACGGGCGTCGCCGACGTCCTGACGGACCTGTTCGTCGTCCTGCTCGCGGCGAAGCGCGGCGACGAGCTGTTCCGCCGGGCGCGCCAGCCGACGATCGTCGGCGAGATCCTCGCGGGCGTGCTCGTCGGGCCGGCGGTGCTCGGCCTCGTCGAGCCGAGCGAGGTGCTGGAGGTCTTCGCGGAGCTCGGCGTGGTGTTCCTGCTGTTCTGGGTCGGCCTGGAGACCCGCCTGTCGGAGCTGCGCGAGGTCGGCGC
>DASZOA010000457.1:0-8741 GCA_035551055.1 Solirubrobacteraceae bacterium | reverse complement strand
CGTCGTCGGCGTCGCGGCGGCGCAGATCGACGGTGCGGCGCTCGCCGTCGTCGGCGTCGCGGCGGCGGCGCATCGCTTCGGGCGCGTCCTCGAGGAAGAGGAAGGCCCTCGCGTACGCGAGGGCGCGCAGCAGCGCCGGCGCGAGGCGGGAGGCAAGCGGGCCGAACATGTGTTCCCGACGGTAGGCGGGGTGGCGGACGGAACCGCCGTCGCCGCCCGTGTGGGCCCGTCGCACGCGGCTCGGGGCGCCTCGGGCTGCAATTCGTCGTGCACGCGCGGGTGCTCTAGATTCGCCCGACGCTGCATCTGCGGATCGTCTCGCCGCCCGCGACGACGGACCGCGTGATCGAACTGCTCGAGCGGACCGGGTCGGTCTGCAACATCGTCAACCTGCGGGCGGCGGCCGTGCGGCCGCCGGGCGACGTCGTGCTCTGCGACGTTCGGCGAGAGGACGCGAGCATCGTGCTCGCCGACCTGCGCGACCTGGGCATCCACCACGAGGGCTCGATCGCCGTCGAGGCGATAGAGACCGAGCTCTCGGACCGGATGGATCACGCGGTGCACGTCGCGAAGGGCGCGCCGGCGGACGCCGTCGTCTGGGAGGAGGTGACCAAACGCACGTCCGAGAGCTCGGAGCTGTCGTTCAGCTTCGCGCTGTTCATGGTCCTCGCGGCGCTCATCGCAGCCGTCGGGATCTTCCTGGACTCCCCGATCCTGATCGTCGGGGCGATGGTCGTCGGCCCCGAGTTCGGTCCGATCGCCGGGATCTGCGTGGCCGCGCTGCAGCGTCGGCGCGACCTCGCCGGGCGCTCGGCGCTCGCCCTCGGGGTGGGATTCCCGCTGGCGGTCTTCTGCGTCGGCCTCGCGTCGCTCGTGTTCAGGGCCACGGGCCTGACGCCGTCGGACTTCGCAACGCAGGAGCACGAGTTCTCCGAGCTGATCTCCGAGCCCGACTTCTTTGCGTTCTTCGTCGCGTTCTGCGCCGGCATCGCCGGGATGCTGTCGCTCACGACCGCGAAGTCCTCGGCGCTGGTCGGCGTCTTCATCTCGATCACGACGATCCCCGCCGCCGCCAACGCCGGCGTGGGCGCCGCGTACGGCGACTGGTCGACGTTCCGCGGATCGCTCGGCCAGCTCGTCGTCAACCTCTCGGCGATCCTCCTCGCCGGGACGCTGACGCTCGTCGTCGAGCGGCTGGTCTACGCGCGCCGCCGCCGCCGCCATCTCGAGCAGCTCCAGCGCGCCGAGCGGCGGGCGCGCGAGGCGCGAGCGCCGACGGGCTGACGCGCGGCGCGCCTCAGGCGGCTGCGCCGGCGTCGCGGCCGTGCAGCTCGAGCTCGTCCGCGCGCGCCTCGAGCGCCGCTACGACGAACGCCACGTGCTCGTCGAAGTCCACGCCGAGCTGCTCGGCGCCGGCTCGCACGTCCTCGCGGTTGACGGCGGCGGCGAACGAGGGCTGCTTGAGCTTCTTGCGCACCGACCTGGGGGACAGGCCGTGGATCCCCTCGGGGCGGACGTAGGCACAGGCGACGAGAAAGCCGCACAGCTCGTCGACGGCGACGAGCGTGCGCTCGAGCTCGGACCGGGGCGGGACGCCGAGGAAGCTGGCGTGCGCGGCGATCGCACGGACCATCTCGGGCGGCGCGTCGCGGCGCTCGAGCTCGGCGATGATCGTTCGCGGGTGGCCGCGCTCGGTGTCGTCCATGTCGGGGAAGCGCTCGTAGTCGGCGTCGTGCAGCAGCCCCGTGACGCCCCACAGCTCCACGTCGTGGCCGCCGCGCCGCGCGAAGGCCGTCATCGCGGCCTCGACGGACAGGCAGTGGCGGCGCAGGGAATCGGACTGCACCCACTCGCAGAGCAGGGACCACGCCTCCTCGCGCGAAATCCGGGCCGACATGGCTGTTACCCTAGCCCAGCCCGGCGGCTCCGCTCCCGTCGCCGGAAAGCGCCCGCTCATGGAGAAGTTCGTCATCGACGGAGGCACCGCGCTGTCCGGCACGATCGTGCCGGCCGGCAACAAGAACGCTGCCCTACCGATTCTTGCGGCCTCGGTCCTGACCGAGGACGAGGTCGTGGTCCGCAACGTGCCGAAGATCAAGGACGTCGCCGCGATGCTCGCGATCCTGGAGGCGCTCGGGGTGCGCATCGCGTGGCTGTCCGAGCACGACATGGCGCTCTGCGCGGCGGGCGTGTCCGCCGACGACGCGATCGTCGACCGCGAGCTGTCCGAGCGCATCCGCGCGTCGTTCCTGCTCGCCGGGCCGCTGCTCGCGCGCTTCGGGCGCGTGTGCATGCCGCCCCCCGGCGGCGACGTCATCGGCCGCCGGCGACTGGACCCGCACCTCGACGCCTTCGCGGCGCTCGGAGCGAGCTTCGAGCACACGCGCGACATCGACCTGCGCGCGCCGCGTGGCCTGCGCGCCGGGGACGTGTTCATGGACGAGCCATCGGTGATGGCGACCGAGAACGCGCTGCTGGCGGCCGCGCGCACGCCGGGCTCGACGGTGATCGGCAACGCCGCCTGCGAGCCCCACGTCCAGGACCTCGCGCGGATGCTCGTCAAGATGGGCGCCGACATCCAGGGCATCGGCTCCAACGTGCTGACGATCAACGGCAACCGGGAGCTGCACGGCTGCGATCACACGATCGGCCCCGACCACATCGAGATCGGCTCGTTCATGGCGCTCGCCGGTGTCACCGGCGGCGAGCTGCGGATCCGCGAGACGATCCCGCGCGACCTGCGGATGATCCGCCTCGTCTTCGACCGCCTGGGGCTGCGTTCCGAGCTCGACGGCGACGACATCATCGTGCTCGGCGGGCAGGACCTCGTGATCGCGCGCGACGTAGGCGAGCACAAGATCACCGTCCAGGACGGCCCATGGCCGGCGTTCCCGGCCGATCTGACCTCGATCGCCGTGGCGCTCGCGACGCAGTGCTCGGGCACCGTGCTCATCCACGAGTGGATGTTCGAGAACCGCATGTTCTTCACCGACAAGCTCGTGCTGATGGGCGCCGACATCACGCTCTGCGACCCGCACCGGTCGATCGTCACCGGTCCGTCGCGGCTGCGTGGGGAGCGCGTCGAGTCGCCCGACATCCGCGCCGGGATGGCGATGCTGATCGCCGCGCTGTGCGCCGACGGGCGCTCGGAGATCGGCAACATCCGCCAGATCGACCGCGGCTACGAGCGCATCGACGAGCGCCTGCGCGACCTCGGCGCGCGCATCGAGCGGGTGGCCACCGAGCCGGTCTACCTGTAGGTCGAGCAGCGCCCCGCGGGTGGGGCCATCTACATTGGCAGGCATCCGTGCGCCCGCAGATCCACCCGATCCCCTCCGGCACGCGCGACGTGCTGCCAGACGAGATGCGCGAGCTGCGCGACATCACCGAGGCGGTGCGCGCGGTCTTCGAGCTCGACGGCTACGGCGAGGTCTGGACGCCCGCGCTCGAGTACGAGCGGGTGCTCGGGCGCGGCGGCGGCGCGCCGCCGGCCTACCGCGTCTTCGACGACCACGGCGAGGTGCTCGCGCTGCGCACCGACATGACGGTGCCGATCGCGCGGCTCGTCGCCACCCGCTACCCGACCGCCGAGCCGCCGCTGCGCTTCTGCTACTTCGCCCACGCCTACCGCGGGGTGCGCCCGCACCGCGGCCAGATGCGCGAGTTCCTGCAGGCGGGGATCGAGCTCGTCGGCGCACCGTCCCCGGACGGCACGGCGGAGGCGCTGACGGTCCTCTGCCGCGCGCTCGACGCGGTCGGCCTGCGCGACTACCGGATCGGGCTCGGCGACGCGTCGCTGTATCCGACGCTGCTGCGCTCGCTCGACGTCCCACCCGCGGCCGCCGACGCGCTCATGGAGGCGCTCGTGAAGCGCGACTTCGTCTCGCTGGAGACCGCGCTCGCGCCGCTGGCGCTCGACGACGCCGACGCCGAGCTGCTGCTGCGCGTGCCGCAGGTGCGCGGCGGTCCCGAGGTGCTGGCAGGCACCGACGGACCGGTCCCCGACGCCGTCGCCGGGCTGCGCGGCGTCTACGAGCGCCTGGCGCCGCAGGTCGCCGCGCGCGTGCTCTTCGATCTCGGGCTCGTGCGTCAGATGGGCTACTACACCGGCGCGGTGTTCGACGTCTACGACCCGGCGCTCGGTGCGCCGCTCGGTGGCGGTGGACGCTACGACGACCTGCTCGGGCGCTTCGGACGGCCGCTGCCGGCGGTCGGCTTCGCGCTGACGATCGACCGCCTGCACATCGCGCTGACCGGCGAGGAGAAGGCGGTCGAGTCGTGATCGTCTCCGACGGGCTGACGATCGCCGTGCCACGCGGCGCGCTGCTGTCCGAGACGCTCGACCGCCTCGACGCGATCGGCATCGACACCAGCGAGGTGCGCGCGAACGACCGCAAGCTGCTGTTCGCCGACATCGGCGTGGTGACGATGCGCCCGTCGGACGTGCCGACGTACGTCGAGGCGGGCGCCGCGGACGTCGGCATCACCGGCAAGGACGTGCTGACCGAGCAGCCCGAGCGCGACGTCTACGAGCTGCTGGACCTCGACTACGGCAGGTGCCGCATGGTCCTGGCGACCGTCGCGGGGCCCGACCCGTCGGCCGAGGCGCTGCGCCGGCTGGGGGTGATGCGCGTCGCCACGAAGTACTACAAGACCGCCGCCGACTACTTCGAGCGCACCGGGCGCCAGGCCGAGATCGTCGAGGTCAAGGGCTCGGTCGAGCTGGCGCCGCTGACGGGGCTCGTCGAGGCGATCGTCGATCTGACCGCGACCGGCACGACGCTCGCCGAGAACGACCTGGTCGTCCGCGAGGAGCTGTTCGTCTCGACGGCGCGGCTGATCGCCAACCCGGTCGCGCACAAGCTCAAGGCGGCGCAGATCGACGCGATGCTGGAGAAGCTGCGTGCGGCTTGAGCGCGTCCCGGTGGGCGCCGACCCCGTCGCGGCGGCGGCCGGCGTGCGCGCGCTCGCACCCGCGTCGGCGTCGGTGAGCGCGGCGGTCGCCGACATCGTCGCAGCCGTCCGCGACGGCGGCGACCGCGCGCTACGCGAGCTCGTCGCGCGCTTCGACACGGGCGGGGCGCCGCCGCCGGAGTCGCTGCGCGTCGCGCCCGACGAGCTCGACCCCGGCCTGCTCGCCGACGACGTACGGGCCGGGCTCGAGGTGGCGATCACGAACGTCGCGCTCGTCGCGGACGCCGCGGTCGCCGCCGACGTGGAGGTCGACCTGCCGCAGGGCCACCGCGTCGTCCTGCGCGAGGTGCCGGTGCGGCGCGCGGCGATCCTCGTCCCGGGCGGCCAGGCGCCGTACCCGTCGACGGTCGTGATGGGCGTCGTCACGGCGCGAGCGGCGGGGGTCGAGGAGGTCGTCGTCCTGAGCCGGCCGCCGATCCACCCGGAGATCCTCGGCGCGTGCGCGCTGTGCGGCGTGCACGAGGTCTATGCGATGAGCGGCGCGCACGGGGTGGCGGCGCTCGCCCACGGCACGGAGACGATCGCGCGCGTCGACGTCATCGCCGGTCCCGGTCACCTCGTGGCACAGGAGGCCAAGCGCCAGGTCTCCGACGTCGTCGGGATCGACGGCTTCTACGGTCCGAGCGACGTGCTCGTGCTCGCCGGCGCGGATGCCGACCCGCGGCTCGTCGCGCTCGACCTGCTCGCCCAGGGCGAGCACGGGCCCGCGTCGCCGGTGGTCGCGGCGAGCGACTCCCCGGAGCTCCTCGACGCGCTGGCGGCGCAGCTCGAGGCGCTCGCGCCCGATCGTCCCCACAGCGACCCGGCGGCGTTCGTGCTCGCGCGCGCAGAGTCGCTCCGTGCCGCGCTCGCGTTCGCCGAGGCCTTCGCCCCCGAGCATCTCGAGCTGGTCGGCGCGGACGCGGAGCGGCTCGCGCGGCGGGTGCGCTCGGCGGGCTGCGTGTTCGTCGGCAGCAGCGGCGGGACCGCGTTCGGCGACTACGTCGCCGGTTCGAACCACTGCCTGCCGACCGGCGGCTCGGCGCGCTTCGCGTCCGGCCTGTCGCCGCGGGCGTTTCGCCGTCGCCTCAGCGAGGTGCACGTCGCGGCCGCGGCGCCCGCGCTCGCGGCCGCCGGCGCCCCGATCGCCCGCGCCGAGGGATTCGTCGTGCACGCCGAGTCGATGGAGGCGCGCGTGGGGGAGAATGCGCCGTCATGACACGGCGCGATCGCTCACGGCAGGACCGATCGGCCGGCGACCGCGAGCGCGCGCGATGAACGGCGAGCGCGCGGCGCGCAGGACGCGCCGCACCGGCGAGACCGACATCGAGCTGGAGCTCGTGCTGGACGGCGGCGGCGCCGGCAGCCGCCGCACCGGCGTCGGCTTCCTGGACCACATGCTCGACCTGCTCGCCCGTCACGGGCGGCTGGATCTCATCGTGACGGCGACCGGCGACCTGCAGACCGGCTCGCACCACACCGTCGAGGACGTCGGGATCGTGCTCGGCCAGGCGCTCGACGAGGCGCTCGGCGATCGCGCCGGGATCCACCGCTACGGCCACGCCATCGTGCCGATGGACGAGGCGCGCGCGACGTGCGCGATCGACGTGTCCGGCCGGCCGTACGTCGCGCTCGACGCCGGCGGGCTGCCCGCCGGCGAGACGGGCGGCTTCGAGCACGAGCTGCTCGAGGAGTTCTTCCGGGCGGTCGTCAACAACGCGCGCATCACGCTGCACCTCGAGGTGCAGGCGGGCACGAACGCCCACCACATCATCGAGGCGTGCTTCAAGGCGTTTGCGCGCGCGCTGCGCGCCGCGACCACGATCGATCCCAGCGAGCGCGGCGTGCCGTCGACGAAGGGAACGCTGACGACGTGACCGCGATCGCGATGCTCGACTACGGGATGGGCAACCGCCGCTCGGTCGCCAAGGCCTTCGAGCACGTCGGTGCGCCGATCGCGCAGACGGCCGACCCCGGCGAGCTGCGCGCGGCCGACGGGCTCGTCGTGCCCGGCGTCGGCGCGTTTCCGGAGGCGATGCGGCGCCTGCGGGCGCTCGGCCTCGACGAGGTCGTGCGCGCGCACGCGCAGGACGGCAAGCCGCTGATCGGGCTGTGCCTCGGCATGCAGCTGCTGTTCGAGCGCTCCGAGGAGCACGAGGGCGCGACCGGGCTCGGGCTGCTGCCGGGGTCCGTCGTGCGCCTGGACTCGCGTGGGCTGAAGCTGCCGCACATCGGCTGGAACGCGGTGCGCTGGCAGCAGCCGTCGGCGCTCATCGAGGGCCTGCCGGACCCGGCCGCCTTCTACCACGTGCACAGCTTCGTGCCCGAGCCCGACGACCCGTCGATCGTGCTCGGCACCGGCGAGTACGGGTCGCCGTTCTGCTCCTTCGTCGCGTCCGACAACGTCTTCGGCGCCCAGTGCCACCCCGAGAAGTCCTCGACGCACGGGCTCGCGCTGCTGCGCAACTTCGCCGCGATCTGCGCCGCCGTCCGCGCGCCGTCGTGATCCTGTACCCGGCGATCGACATCGCCGGCGGCAAGGCGGTGCGCCTCGTGCAGGGCGACTTCGAGGCGCAGACCGTCTACGCCGACAGCCCGCTGGACGCGGCGCGCGCGTGGGCGGAGGCGGGCGCCCGGCACCTGCACATCGTCGACCTCGACGGGGCGCGCCTCGGCTCCCCGCAGAGCCTGCATCACCTCGAGCGCGTCGTCGGCGAGCTGGGCGTCCCGGTCCAGTACGGCGGCGGGCTGCGCTCGGTGCAGGCCGTCGCCGATGCGTTCGCCGCCGGGGCGTCGCGCGCGATCCTCGGCACCGCGGCGTTCGCCGACGTCGACTTCCTCGACGAGGTCGTCGCCCGCTTCGGGGAGCGGATCGTCGTCAGCGTCGACACGCGCGGCGGCTTCGTGTCCACCGCCGGCTGGACGCAGACGACGCAGCTGCCCGCCGACGCCGTCATCGAGCGCATGCAGGATCGCGGCGTGCGCACCTTCGTGTTTACGAACGTCGACAGGGACGGACTGCTCGAGGGCCCCGACCTCGACGAGGTGCGCCGCGTCGCCGCGGTCGTGCGCGGGCGCTTCATGTACTCCGGCGGGATCGGGCGCCGCGAGGACCTCGAGGCCCTCGCCGCGCTGCGCCAGGTCAACCTCAGCGGGGTGATCGTCGGCAAGGCGCTCTACGAGCGCCGCTTCACGGTCGCCGAGGGGGTCGCCGCGCTCGCCGCAGGCGGCGCAAGGCCGAGCGGGGACGGCTAGTGGCGCGTCGGGCGGCGCGACCGCGGGCAGCCGACGTCGCGCACGGAGCGCGCGCGCGACGCCTCCCCGATGTGCGCCTCGTCGCGGTGCGCGGGCGACGGTGGCCGGTGGGCGGGAGCGGGCGGCGGCTGCGGCGCCCTGCGCGGGGGGCCGAGCACGATCCACGCCCACGTGACGAGCGCCGCGCCGATGCCGAGCACGAGCGCCGAGCGGAGGCTCGCGTCGCCGTACACGAGCCACAGGCCGGCTGCGGCCGTCACGAGCAAGGCCTTGATGACGTGGCTGGTTCGCATGACAGCGGTATCGGCAGCGACCGCGCCGACGTTGAGCGCGACGCGCCGGCGCGTGCGCCGATGTTCGAGCGCGATCCCGCGCTCGGTGCCGGGGCGTGTGCCGCACGGACGGCGCGACGACGATCTACGCTCGTTCGATGCACCTCAAGCGCGTCATCCCGTGCCTGGACGTCGATGCCGGCCGAGTCGTGAAGGGAACGAACTTCGTCGACATCCGCGATGCCGGCGATCCCGTCGAGC
>DASZOA010000456.1:0-3935 GCA_035551055.1 Solirubrobacteraceae bacterium | reverse complement strand
AAGACGCTGCGCGTGGCGCGCAGGAACAACCGCCAGACGCGCATCCGCTGCGGGCCGGTGAGCCGCTCGGCGGCCGCGGCGTTGCGGTCCAGCCGCCGCGCCCAGATCGCCAGCGTGCGGACGTAATGCTCGGCGAAGCTGTCGACGTGCTCGCAGACGAGGCCCGCGCGCTCGAGCGCGAGCAGCAGGCGCGAGAGGTGCAGCGGGGCCGCCGCGGGGAAGGCGTAGCGCTCGGTGAAGCTGCCCGCCTCCGGCTCGCCGTGGCGCAGCCGCGCGATGCCGTGGTTGACAAGCCGCCCGCCGGGCTCGAGCAGCGACGCCAGGACGGCCGCGTAGCCGTCAACCTGCGCGCTGTCGACGTAGTGCAGCATCCCGATCGAGGCGATCGCGTCGTAGCGCTCGCCCGACAGCTGGCGGTAGTCGGTGACGCGGATCTCGACGCGACCGCCGACTCCGGCGGCGTTCGCGCGCTCGCGTGCGAGCGCCGCCTGTCGCTGCGAGGGGTTGATGGCGACGACGTCGACGTCGTGGCGCGTCGCGGCATAGATCGCGAAGCTGCCCCAGCCGCAGCCGACGTCGAGCACGCGCTCGCCCGGCTTCAGCGCGAGCTTCGTGCAGATGAGCTCGAGCTTGCGCGCCTGCGCGGCCTCGAGCGACTCGTGCTCCTGCGCCGGGTCTTCGAAGATCGCACACGAATACGTCATCGACGCGTCGAGAAACAGGGCGAAGAAGTCGCTTGGCACGTCGAAGTGCCGGCGCACCGCGCGCGCGTCGCGGGCAACCATGTGGCGTCGGCCGCGCGGGCGCAGCTCACCCGCGGGCGGTCTCGGCGGGCGCACGAGCCCCGTCGCGCGCACGGCGGCGACGATCAGTCGGCGCTTGGTCGCCGCGTTGATCGCCGGCGCACGCCAGCCGCCGAGCAGCGCGACGAACGCATCGAGATCGGAGACCGCAAGCTCGCCCGAGACATATGCCCGGCTGAGCCCCAACTGTCCCGGCGCGCGCAGAACGTGCGCCAGCGCACGCGGCGAGCGCACGGCCAACACCACCCGGGCGTCCTCGCCGCCCGTCGCGGCAAGCTCGCTACCGTCCCAGAAGCGCACGGTGAACGGCCGCTGCGGCAGCGCGGCCGCGAGCTCGCGCCGAAGCGGACCGGTCGTCGGACGCAGCCTCATGGGCCAGGCAACACTGTAGGTCTCACGCCGCAACGGTACGTCGCGGTTGTTCTCCTGCGCTGGGAGGCGGCCTTGCTTACTCCCGCGCGTCCTCGCCCGCGAGCGCTGAGAGCCCCAGCACGATGAATGCGCCGAGGGCGGCGACACCGATCGCATGGGGCCAGGCGCTGTTGCCCAGCACGAGAAAGGCGGCGCCGATCGCAAAGCACAGGCCGGCAAGCCGGGTCGCGGTGATCGTCGCCGGCAGGCGACTCATCGCGACCGCGAGCGGCGCCCCGCGATCGTCCGCCGGCGGCGCCTCGCCCTCGTCGGTCGGTGAGTCGCTGAAGCGGCCGCGCAGGACGAGGCGAAACAGCAATGCGAGCGACGGAAACAGGATCAGGCCGCCCGCGAGGATCGAGACGACGAGCAGCACGAGCACGTTGTCGGGTGCGGCGGCCTCGCGCACCGTCAGCCCCGGCAGCAGGAGCGGGTTCTGCGCCAGCGCCCAGCCGGCGACGACCGCCGCGACGGCGAGCGCCGCGCTGAGGCGCGCCGCGGTCAGGCGCCGGCGCGCCACCAGCAGCAGCGTGACGGCGCCGGCCAGCAGCGACAGCCCGACGGCCAGCACCGCCGGGGTGTCGACGAGGCGGTCGAAGATCCAGCGGGCGTCGGAGCGCACGACGAGGCCGCCGGCGATCGCCGTCACGCCGGCGAGCAGGCCGACGACGAGCGCCCGCGTGCGGAACGCCTCGACCATCTCCTCGTCGTCCTCCCGGCCGGCGTCGGCAGCCAGGTAGATGGCGGCGAGGTAGGCGCTGCTGAGCAGCGCGAGCACGCCGGCCATCAGCGACGTCGGGTTCAGCCAGCTCGACCACAGGTCGCCGGCGGCGTTCCCGACCGGCACCCGCTGCGAGGCGATGCCGCCGGCGGCGGCGGCGAGCGCGAACGGCGCCATCAGCGAGCCGACGGCCGTCAGGGTGTCGATCGCGCGCGCCTCGGCCGGGCTGCTGCTCGCCGAGCGCAGCGCGTAGGCCACGCCACGCAGGACGATCCCCAGCCCCGCCGCAGTCAGCGCGACCCCGAGCGTCGACGCCATCGACGAGAACGCGCCCGGATACGCAGTCCAGACGACGACGAGCACGAAGATCAGCCAGACGTGGTTGGCCTCCCAGACCGGCGCCATCGAGTGGTGCGCGTGTTCGCGGATCCGCTGCGCCCGCTCGCCGCGCCCCGCCAGCAGCTGCCAGATACCGGCGCCGAAGTCCGCCCCCGCGAGGACCGCGTACAGCGCCATGCCCTGCAGCGCGAAGAGCATCGGCAGTTCGGGGAGCCCAATACCAAGCATGGTCAGGCCTCGACCGGTTGGTGCTCGGGCTCCGGCTCGGCGTCCTTGGACATCGGCGCGCGCGCCAGCCGCCGTAGGATCCACGCGACGGCGACGACCAGTCCGGCGTAGAACGCCGCCAGCGTCGCGTATCCGATGGGGATGCCGTCCGCCGCGGTCACGGCCTCCGTCGTGCGCATGACCCCGTAGACGACCCACGGCTGGCGACCGACCTCGGTCGTGACCCAGCCGCTGATCAGCGCGACCACGGACGCCGGTCCGGCGAGCACGAGCAGCCGGTAGAACCAGGTTCCCGACGGCAGCCGCTTGCGGCGAATGCGCGTGAACAGGTACCAGACGCTCAGCGCCGCCAGGAAGGTGCCGATCCCGACCATCAGCTGAAACGAGACGCGCACGACGTTGACCGGCGGGCGGTCGGCCGGCGGCACCGCGTCGAGCCCCTGCACCTCGGCGTTGGGGTCGTGGAAGGCCAGCAACGAGAGTGCCTTCGGAATCGGGATCCCGGCCTTCACCTCGCCGTCGCGATACCAGCCGCCCAGGTGCAGCGGCACACCGCGCTCGGTGCGCCCGACGCCTTCCATCGCGGCGAGCTTCGTCGGCTGCGACTTGGCCACCTCGCGCGCCGCCCAATCGCCGACGATGACCTGCACCGGCGCGGCGAGCGCCGCGACGGTCAGCGGGATCGTCAGCGCGATCCGCTCATAGCGCCCCCAGCGCCCGCGCAGCTTCCCGACCGCGTAGGCCGCCGCGACGAGGAAGCCGGTGACGATGAAGCCCGCGAGGTACATGTGCACGAGCTCGAAGCCGAGGTGGCTGTTGCCGAACAGCGCCGTGACCGGGTCGACGTCGGTGACGCGGCCGTCGCGCAGCGCGAAGCCGCCGGGGTCGTTCATCCACGAGTTCACCGACAGCACGAACAGCGAGCCCGTCAGGCCGGCGATCACGATCGGGATGCCGCTGGCGAAGTGCGCGCGCGGCGACAGCCGGTTCCAGCCGTAGACGTAGATGCCGATGAAGATCGCCTCGACGAAGAACGAGAACCCCTCGAGCGCGAAGCCGAGCCCGAAGACGGCGCCGAACGTGCCCATGAAGCCGGGCCAGAGCAGGCCCATCTCGAAGCTCAGGATCGTCCCCGTCACGACGCCGCACGCGAACAGCGCCACCATGACCTTCGTCCAGCGCATCGCCAGCGCGCGGTAGATCGGGTCGCCGGTGCGCATCCACAGCCACTCGGCGCGCAGCACCATCGCCGGAAACGCGATCCCGAAGCACACGATCGGGATGTGCACAGCGAACGACAGCGCCTGCATCTGGCGCGCCTCGAGCAAGTACGCCTGCTCGACAGGGCCAAATGCCGCGCTCATCGCCGAAGCTTCCTCCCTCCGATGACGCTTCGCAAATGGCGGCGCTCAACAGGCGGCGCGAGCGTCGCA
>DASZOA010000455.1:0-11399 GCA_035551055.1 Solirubrobacteraceae bacterium | reverse complement strand
CGTAGAAGCGCCGCGTCAACCCCAGCCTGCGGGGCACGGCGTCCCAGCCGAGCCGCAGCGCGACGGCGTGCAGCGCGAGCTTGCGCGCGTGGAAGAGGCCGTACATCCGCACCGAGCCGAAGCGCGCGCGGCACAGCGCGTCGAACTGCTCGGGGCGGTACTCGCGGACATGCCACGGGTTGCCCGAGTGCTCTGCGCCCGGCGGCGCGAGCGTCAGGACGTTCGGCGTCGAGACGAAGACGACCCCGTCGGGCGAGGCCGCCACGAGCTCGCGCAGGCGAGCGAGCACGGCGGCGGGGTCGCGCACGTGCTCGATCGTCTGCAGGAAGACGACCGCGTCGCACGGCTCGTCGTAGGTCTCGACCATCGTGCGCACGAAGCGTAGGTTGTCGGCGACGTAGCGCAGCCGCGCGTGCTCGAAGGCCTCCGGGTTGGCGTCGACGCCGACGACCTGCGCCGCGCCCGCGCGGGCGAGCACGTCGGAGCCGTAACCCTCGCCGCACGCCAGGTCGACGACGCTCAGGCCGGCGACCTGGGCGGCGATCCACTCGTAGACGACGAGGTGGCGGGCGAACCAGTAGCGCTCCTCGGGCACGTCGGGCAGCGTGCGCTCGCCGGTCAGCGCCAGCGGCGGCACGCCCGGCGGCTGATCGCGCTGCAGGTACAGCCGCGGCCGGTCGTCCATCGGGCAAGGATATGGTCGCCAACGTGGGCGAGCTCGTACCCGCGTACGGCGCCGGCGGCGGGCTCACCGCTGCGCCGCGCGCTACCGGGGCACCGACCCCCCGCTGCGCTCGGCGCCGCCGGCGGCGCCGCCGCTGGACGGTTGCGCGACGACGTGCGTGACCTGCGCGTCCGTGAACCGGGCGACGCGCTGGGGCAGATCGATGGCCAGCCAGCGCGAGCTCGCCTCGGGCAGCGTCGCGACCACCACCTCGTCGAAGCGCCGGGGATCCCAGACGTCGGCGCCCGCGAGCATCGGATCGGGATCGCCGGGCACGCCCTCCACCGGGATGCCGGCGTCGCCGAGCGCCTCGACGGCGCGGGCCAGGCGCTGCTGTGTCTGTTCTCCGGGCTCGCGCGGCGACGGCGCCACGAGCGTGACCTCGATCGGTCCGCGCGCCGCGCGCGCCTTCAGCGCTTCGAGCAGCTCGTCCGAATCGACGGTGCGATTGGCGATGACCAGCAGCTTGGACGTGTAGACCATGACGCTCCCCGGCCCGAGATCGTGGCGTTCGCAACGAACGCTACGCTCGCTGCCTTCCGCTGGCAAGCCCGCCCCGGCGTGAGATACGGTCGGGAGGTGGCCGATCGGATCGTCCGCGACTTCCCGCTGTTCCCGCTCGCGCTCGTCGCGCTGCCGCACGAGCTCATCCCGCTGCACATCTTCGAGGAGCGCTACCGGATCATGTTCGCCGAGCTGCTCGACGCCGACGGCGAGTTCGGCATCGTCTGGGCGACGGAGTCCGGGCCGAAGCAGACGGGCTGCGCGTGCGAGATCGCGCAGGTGCTCGAGCGGATGGAGGACGGCCGGCTGAACGTGCTCACGCGCGGCACGCGCCCCTTCCGGATCGTCGAGCGCCAGCCCGACATGCCCTACCCGGCGGCCACGGTCGAGTTCCTCGACGACAAGGACGAGGAGATCGACGCCGCCGCCGCCCGGGACGCACGCGACGCCTACGCCGCGCTCGTGGCCGAGGCCACCGACCACGAGCCCGATCGCGACGAGCTCGCGTCCAAGAGCGCCTACGAGATGGCCGCGACCGTCGACTTCGGCCTCGACGCCAAGCAGGGCCTACTCGACCTGCGCTCCGAGAACGCCCGCATGCGGCTGGTCGCGCGGCTGTTCAAGGCGGCGCTGAAGCGCCTGGACTTCGTCGAGCGCGCGCAGGCGCGAGCGCGCTCCAACGGCAGGGTGCGCTTCGGCTAGAAGATCGGCGCTACGCGGGCTCGCGGGCGGGCGGTGGCTCGAGCGGCGCGATCGTGGTCGCCTTGGCCTGGCCCGGCCACCGCCCCTCGGCGGCGACCCACGATCCGCCGAGGATCAGCACGAGGCCGAGGATCGCCGCCGCCGTGATCGACTCGCTCAGCAGCGTCACGCCGTAGACGACCGCGAAGCCCGGCGCGATGTAGGCGACGAGCGAGGCGCGGCCGGGGCCGACGTCCCTGATCAGCGTGTAGAAGATCCAGAAGCCGACGCCGCTGCTGCCGGCGCCGAGCGCGATCAGCGCGGCGACGCCCTCGACCGAGGGTGCGCGCGACGGCAGCGCGAACGGCACGGCGGGCGCCGTCAGCAGCGCGCCGAGCGCGATCGTCGCCGCCGCCACCCCGATCGGCGGCATCGCGCGCAGGCGGTGCTTGAGATACAGCGACCCGACCGCGTAGCCGAGCGCGGCGAGCACGATCATCAGCCCGCCCGCGAGCGCCTTGGCGTCACCGCGCAGGTCAACGCCGAAGAGCAGGACGACGCCGACGAGCCCGACGACGACGCCGGCGATCGCGATCCCGTGCGGCCGCTCCTCGACGTCGTAGCGGGCGGCGATCAGCGCAGTGAAGATCGGCGCCGAGGCGACCAGGATGCCCGCCAGCGACGACGCCACGTGACGCTGGCCGAACGCGATCAGCAGAAACGGCGTCACGACCTGGATGACCGCCATGAACAGGATCGCGCGCCAGTGCGCGGCGACGGCGTGCAGCGCGCGCTCGGGCAGCGCCAGCGGGACGAGCACGAGCGCGCCGAGCGCAAGCCGCGCGAACACGAGGAAGACGGGCGGCACGCCGTCCTCGAGGGCGACCTTGATGAACAGGTACGACGCGCCCCAGAGCGCGGCGAGGCCCGCCATCAGCAGCCAGGAGCGCCGGGTCATCGGCCGTCGAGGCTAGCCGGCGTCGAGGTGCGTCAGCGTCGCAGCCCGCACGTGTCGATCGCGACGCGCCGCACGAAGCGCGACAGGCGCGGCAGGACCGCCGGGCGCTGGGCGGTGTCGGGGTAGCGCAGCGTTCCCTCCTCGGTCGTGACGGCGAAGCTGAAGATCTGCGCCGGCGGCGCCGGCGGCACGTCGACGGCTCCGGACTGCACCTCGAGCAGATCGCGCCGGATGTCGCGCGCCTCGATGATCTGCTCGCTCGTCAGCTGCCGGATCGGGCCGTCGTTGCAGCGCGCGGTCTGGTCGGAGACGAGCAGGTCGAGCTCGGCGCCCGGGACGGTGCCGTCGCGCTGGACCACGAAGAGGTCCGGCGACGGCGTGCCGCATGCCGCGACGGCCGCGGCCGCGAGCACCAGCGCGGTTGCCGCCGCGCGCGCCGTTCGCGCGCCGCTCATGCGGCCACGGCCACGCCGCCTCGCCGCGGATCGCCGGCGCCACGGCACTCGCCGGTCTCGGGATCGCGACAGACGGCCTGCACGCCGCCGAAGAACATGCTCTTGGCGCGGAACTTCTGAATCTCGTGCGTGTCGCCGCGCAGCTCGTCGAGCGGGATCCCCGGCTCGGCATAGATGACGCCGTTCTCGAAGTGCACGCGCGGCTCGTCGAGCGCAGCCTCCGGCGGGAGGCCGTGATCGACGACGGCGACGATCGTCTGCAGCAGCGCCGAGCGGATCCGGTTGGAGCCCGACGAGCCGAGCGCGATCAGCACCTCACCGTCCGCGGTCACGACGGTCGGCGACATCATCGACGGCATCCGCCGACCCGGCGGCGCATGATGGAAGCCGAGCGGGCTGAGGTCCTCCTCGCCCATGATGTTGTTGAGGTGCATCCCGGTACCCGGCACGACGACGCCGGAGCCCTCGCCGTTCGTGCACGTCACCGAGCATGCGCGGCCGGCGGCGTCGAGCACCGAGATGTGCGTCGTCGAGCCAAGCCGCGAGCCGAGGAAGCGCCGCGCGAACCCGTCCTCGGCGAGCCCCTCGACGAACTCCGGCGTGCGCTCGGACTGCGCCTCCTCCATGGCCGCGACGACCGCCTGCAGCGGCGGCGGCGCCGGCGCCGCATCGAGCCGGCCGAGCGCGAGCGCGAGCAGGATGCCGCCGGCCGACGGCGGCGGGTTCGTGTAGACCTCGCGGCCGCGGTAGCGCACGCACAGCGGCATGCGCTCGATCGGCTCGTAGCGGCGCAGGTCCTCGGCGGTCAGCGCGCCGCCGCGCTCGCCGACCCACGCGACCACCGCCTCGGCGATCTCGCCCTCGTAGAACGGCTGCGCGCCCTCGGCGCCGAGCCGCGCGATCGCGTCGCCGAGGTCGCGGTCGCGCCAGACGCCGTCGACGTCGAGCAGCGCACCGCTCGGCGCGTAGATCCCCTCGCACTCGGGCGTCGTGCGCAGGATCGCCGCCAGCAGGTTGATGACCTCGGCCTGCCGGAAGTTCACGGTCACGCCGTCGCGCGCGAGCGCGGCCGCGGGCGCCGCGATGTCGGCGAGCGGCGCCGAGCCCCAGCGGCGCATCGCCGCGTCGACTCCGGCCGGGTTGCCGTAGGCGCCGCACGACGCCGCGCCGACGTGGAAGACCTGGCGCGCATCGCCGCCGAAGTCGACCTCGACGGGAACGAGCGGCGCGCGGTCCTCGGCGCGGGCGCCGTAGCCCGGTGCGGCGACGAAGAAGTCCAGCAGCACGGGCTCGTCGCCGGGCGCGGCCACGAGCATGTAGCCGCCGGCGCCCGGTCCGGTCAGCAGCGGCTCGGCGACCCACGACGTCAGCATCGCCGCGACCGCGGCGTCGACCGCGTTGCCGCCCTCGCGCAGCACCCGCGCGCCCGCCTGGGCGGTGAGCGGATGGCCGGCCGCGACGATGCCGTGTGCGCTCGCGTTCACGGCACGAGGCTAG
The DNA here is from genome assembly GCA_035551055.1 of Solirubrobacteraceae bacterium. Taxonomy (GTDB): domain Bacteria; phylum Actinomycetota; class Thermoleophilia; order Solirubrobacterales; family Solirubrobacteraceae; genus CADCVQ01. The sequence goes on along the minus strand of DASZOA010000455.1, from coordinate 6,580 downwards.
CGGCGGCCGCCCGGCGCTCCGACGTCTAATCGCCCCCGCTCGTCGGGTGGTCGAGCGCGGCGTCGTCGGTCGCCTCGCCGATGTCGTCCTCACCGAGCTGCCCGTGGGCGGTCGCAGCTCGGGCATCGCCGCCGGCGGTCGAGTCGAAGACGAACATCTCGACGACGATGTCCGGATCGAACATGACCTGCGACTGGTAGTTGATCACGTTGCGCCCGGTCAGCCGCTCGATCATGGCAGTGAGCCGCTCGGTCATCTCGTTCTCGAACAGCTGGCGAAACTGGCGCACCTGGTCGGCCTGACCGAACTCGAGCATCGTCTTCTCGGCGGTCGTCAGCCCGCCGCGCATAACGATCAGGAGCAGGTCGTCGAGCATGTACGACTTGGCCTGCGTCGGCCCCTTGCCGAAGAACTCCTTCTGCGCGCGCACCATCTCGTTGGAGATCTGCGCCAGCAGGCCCTGGCCGCGCTCCTGATCGGCCTCTGCCTGCTGATCGTTCATGAGGTGAGATTAACCAACGCCGGTCGCGCCCGCGCGCGCACTCGAGACGCGGCAAACGTCCGCCGCAGCCGCGGGTTAGCGGGGTCGCGCAGCGAGGTATCCGGCCGCCACCGGTCACCCCCAACCGAGATCCCAAGGAGGATGCCATGCTGCTGCGCTTCGACCCCTTCCGCGAGATGGACCGCATCGCGCAGATCGCCAGCGAAGCCGCGCAGACGCCGCGCAGCTTCCCGCTCGACGCCTATCGCCGCGGCGACACCTTCGTCCTGCACTTCGACCTGCCCGGCGTCGACGCCTCGACGATCGACCTGACCGTCGAGCGCAACGTACTGACGGTCAGAGGCGAGCGGCGCTTCACGCGCCGGGAGGGCGACGAGCTCGTCGTCGCGGAGCGCCCGCAGGGCGTGTTCACCCGCCAGCTGCTGCTCGGCGACACGCTCGACGGCGAGCGGATCGAAGCCAGCTATCAGGACGGCGTGCTGACGTTGCAGATCCCGATCGCCGAGCAGGCCAAGCCGCGCAAGATCCAGATCTCCTCCGAGGGCGGGCCGCAGACGATCGAAGCGGAGACCGGCGGCGGCCAGCAGCAGGCCGCGGGCTCCCAGCGCGCCGAGAGCACACCCGGTGGCGTGACCGCCTGACGCAGCGACGCCGCGCACCGCGGCGAGCGCGCTCAGAACCGGCGCGGCATGAACTCCGGCACGTCGAGGTCGGTGACGCCGAGCCCGCTGCGGCGGGTGGAGGACGGCGCCGGGTCGCGCGCGGGCGCGCGCCGCTCGCTGTCGCGCGCGGGCTCGCGGCGCACCGGCTCTGGCCGCGCCGCCGTGCCGCGCGCGACGCGCGGCTCGCCGCGCGTCACGCGTGGCTCGCCGCGCGGCTCCTCCACGCGCCTGGGAGCCGGCATGCCGCCGTAGCGGGTCGCGACGACCGTCACCCACACCTGGTCGTCGAGCCCCTCGTCGACCATCGCGCCGAAGATGATGTTCGCCTCGGGATGGGCGGCCTCGGAGACCGCCTTGGCGGCCTCGTTGATCTCCCACAGCGACAGGTCGCGGCCGCCGGTGATCGACAGCAGGATCGCGTGCGCTCCCTCCATGCTCGTCTCCAGCAGCGGCGACTCGACGGCCTTCCTGGCGGCGTCGACGGCGCGGTTCTCGCCCGTCCCCATGCCGATGCCCAGCAGCGCGTTGCCGGCGTCGGCCATGATCGTGCGCACGTCGGCGAAGTCGAGGTTGATGACGCCCGGCAGCGTCACGAGGTCGGAGATCCCCTGCACGCCCTGGCGCAGGACGTCGTCGGCGACGCGGAACGCCTCGACCATCGAGGTCTGCTTGTGGAGCACGGACAGCAGCCGGTTGTTGGGCACGACGATGAGCGTGTCGACCTCGTCCTTGAGCGCCTGGATGCCGGCCTCGGCCTGCTCGCGCCGCCGCGAGCCCTCGAAGCCGAACGGCTTGGTGACGATCCCGACGGTCAGCGCGCCGACCTCGACGGCGATCCGCGCCACGATCGGCGCTGCGCCGGTGCCCGTGCCGCCGCCGGCCCCCGCGGCGATGAAGATCATGTCCGAGCCCTTCAGCAGGGCCTTGATGCGGTCGTACTCCTCCATCGCGGCGGCCCGCCCGAGGTCGGGATCGGAGCCCGAGCCGAGCCCGCGCGTGAGCGTCGAGCCGATGTGCAGCGTCACGTCGGCGCGCGAGTCCTGCAGCGACTGCAGGTCGGTGTTGATCGCGACGAACTCGACGCCCGCGACCTGGGCCTCGACCATCCGGTTGATCGCGTTCGAGCCGCCGCCGCCAACGCCGACGACGCGGATGACCGGCTGACCGGCCGGCTTGGCCGTGCCGAAGGGCGCCGGGCGATCGGTCGTACTGCCGCGCGCGAAGGCGTCGTCTTCGACCTCGGGCTCGCCCAGCGTATGGCGGATCCGCGAGGCGGCGGGCGTCGCGGGCTCCGGCGCCTCGAGAAGGTTCTCGGGGATCTCCGCCGAGAAGGCCGAGCGCAGGCGCTCCTGCGGCGTCGGCGCGGCCGGCTCGTCGTCGCCGGGCAGCGCCGGACCGGCCAGCGACGGATGCGGGACCTCCCGCGGCGGGATCTCCTCGATCGGCGTCGGCTCGGGCTGCGCCTGCCGGGCTTCCTCCTCCGTCCTGCGGAAGAGCGCGGCCAGCGGCCCCTCCCTCATGCTCGCGCGCTTACCGGATGCCATGAGAGAGAACCTCCTTCGCGAGGTCACGGTAGGACTGGGCGGCCGTGCCGTCGGGGTCGTACTTCAGGACGGACATGCCCTTCACGGGGGCTTCGGCGAACCGCACGGTCTTGCGGATGCGCGAGGCGAAGACCCGGTCGCCGAAGGTCTCCTCGAGGATCTCGATCGCCTCCTTGGCATGGATCGTCCGCGTGTCGAGGAGCGTCGGCAGGATGCCTTCGATCTCGACGTCTGGGTTGAGGTTCTCGCGGATCATCTGAAGGGTGTTCTGCAGCTGGAGCAGCCCGCGCATCGACAGATACTCGCACTGGACGGGGACGATGACCTTGTGCGCCGCCGTCAGCGCGTTGATCGTCAGCAGTCCGAGCGACGGCGGGGTGTCGATGCAGACGAAGTCGTAGTCGTCGCCGACGGCGTGGAGCGCCTTGGCGAGCGAGCGCTCGCGGCCGATCTGCGTCGACATCGCGATCTCCGCGCCGGCGAGGTCGATCGACGCGCAGGCGACGTCGATCTCGCGCCTGGCGATTACCTGCCTGATCGGGATGTGATGCACGAGGACGTCGTACATCGACAGCTCGAGCGTGTCGGGGTCGATCCCCTGCGACATCGTGAGGTTGGCCTGCGGATCCATGTCGACGCACAGCACGCGGTGGCCCTGCTCGGCGAAGGCCGCGGCGAGGTTGAGGGTCGTCGTCGTCTTCGCGACGCCGCCCTTCTGGTTGGCGAACGCGATCACGCGCGCCTGCTGGTGCTCGTCGGAGCCATGCAAACCGGACACGGGGCCTTATTCGCACGCGCGCCGGCGATTCCTTCACCCGTTCGGGACTACCATCCCAAGCGCATGATCGGCCACTGCGAGGACGTGTGACGGTCATCCTCAGCGCCGCGGCGCTCGTCGCCTGTGCCGACAGCGGGCACGAGCAGTGCCGCGCGGTGCAACGCGTGCTCATGCACGAGCAGGGTCCGTTCGTCCTGCCGGGCACGATCGCCGAGGAGGTCGACGCGCTCCTCGTCCGCCGCGTCCCCGGCGCCCGGCGCGGCTTCTTCGAGGACCTCGTCAAGCGCCGCTTCCACGTCGAGCGCCTGGTCCGCGGCGACGCCCCCGCGCTCGAGCGGCTCGAGCGCGAGTATCCCGAGCTCGAGATCAACGAGATGGCGATCGTCATCGTCGCCGCGCGCCTGCGCTGCACGCGCATCGTGACGCTCGACGAGCAGCCGTTTCGCGCGATCCGACCGCTGTACGGCGAAGCGTTCACGCTGCTTCCGGCCGACGTGTAGCGAGCACCCGCGATGTTCGTCGCCACCCCGCTCCCGGCGAGCAACCGCGCGCAGTCGTGAGCGCGCTGCTCGAGCGGCGCCTGATCGTCGTCACGGGCAAGGGCGGGGTCGGCAAGACGACGGTCGCGGCCGCGCTGGGGCTCGTCGCGGCGCGCGCCGGCAAGCGCACGATCGTTGCGGAGGTGGCGCGGCGCGGCGACGTCGCGAGCGCGTTCGACCGCGAGGGCTCGCGGCCCTTCGAGGAGGTCCGGCTCGCGCCGAACCTGTTTCACATCTCGATCGATCCGCAGGACGCGCTGGAGGAGTACCTGCGCGACCAGCTTCCCTCCGGCGCGGTCGCCGAGCTGCTGATCCGCAGCCGCATCTTCGCGATGGTCGCCGCGGCGACGCCGGGGATGCGCGAGCTGCTGACCGTCGGCAAGCTCTGGGAGCTCGCCCAGCTCGACCGCCGCACGCCCGGCGCCGACGCGTACGACCTCGTCGTCGTCGACGCCCCGGCCACCGGGCACGGCGTCGCGGTGCTGAGCGCGCCGCGGACGTTCGCCGCCGCGGCCGGCGGCGGTCCCGTCGCCCGCCAGGGCAGGATCATCGACGCGATGCTCTCCGACCCCGCGCAGGTCGCGGTCGTCGCGGTGGCCCGCGCCGAGGAGCTCGCGGTGGCGGAGACGGGCGCGCTGCGCGCGTCGCTGCGCGCGCGCATGGGGCTGCCGCTGGAGCGCGTCGTCGCCAACGCGCTCGATCCCGACCGCTTCAGCCCGCACGAGGCGACGCTGCTCGCGCCGCACGCGGCGCACCCCGCGGTCGCGCGGGCGCTGCGCGCCCATCGTCGCGCGCTGCGTCAGCGCGCGCAGCTCGCGCGGCTGCGCAGGCTCACCTGCCAGGCGCCGGCGCACCTGCCGCTGCATCCCGGCGGACCGCAGCTCCAGCGCCTCGCCGACGAGCTGGGGCCGCAGCTGTGACGGCGATCGCCGAGCGCCTCGAGGGCAAGCGGATCTGCATCGTGGCGGGCTCGGGCGGGGTCGGCAAGACGACCGCCTCGGCCGCGCTCGCGCTCGGTCTCGCCGCGGCCGGGCGGCGCGTCGCGGTCGTGACCATCGACCCCGCGCGGCGGCTCGCCGACGCGCTCGGCCTCGAGGAGCTCGGCAACGAGCCTCACCTCGTCGACCCCGCGGTGGCCGCGACGCACGGGATCGAGATGCACGGCGAGCTGTGGGCGATGATGCTCGACCCCAAGGCGACGTTCGACGGGCTGATCGCGCGCCTGGCGCCCGACGAGCGCACGCGCGAGGACGTGCTGTCCAATCGCATCTACGTGCACCTGTCGGCCGCGATCGCCGGCTCGCACGAGTTCAGCGCCGTCGCCAAGCTCTACGAGCTCGATCGCGACGGCGACTACGACGCGATCGTGCTCGACACGCCGCCCTCGCGCAACGCGCTGGACTTCCTCGACGCCCCCGACCGCCTGACCGACTTCTTCGAGGGACGTGCGCTGAAGCTCTTCCTCGTGCCGACCGGGATCGCCGCGCGCGTGATGGGCGCCGGCACCGGCGTCGTCTTCTCGATCCTCAAGCGGCTCACCGGCGTCGACCTGCTCGCCGACGTCTCGGTCCTGTTTCGGGCGATGGGCGGGCTGATCGACGGCTTCCGGGAGCGCGCCGCCGCGGTCAAGGCCCTGCTGGCCGATCCGGCGACGACGTTTCTCATCGTCGCCTCGCCCGAGCGCGAGCCCGTCGCCGAGGCGATCTTCTTTCGCCGCAAGCTGCGCGAGGCGCGGATGCCGTTCGGCGGGCTGATCGTCAACCGCGCCACCGTGCTCGGCGAGGAGGAGCGCTCCCATCCGGCGGCGATCCGCGCCGGGCTGCGCGACGCGCTCGGCGACGCGCTCGCCGCCAAGGTCGCGCAGAGCGTTGGCGACGCGCAGCTGCTGGCCGCGCGCAGCGCCGAGGCGATCGAGCGCCTGAAGGCCGAGCTCGGCGACCCCGACCCGATCGTCGTGCCGCGCCTCGACGGCGAGGTGCAGGACGTCAACGGCCTGCTCGTGCTCTACCGCCACCTGAGCGGCGCGTGACGACGCCGAGGGCGGTCAGCGGCGCAGACTCATCGTCGTGCGACCCGGTGGGCCGCTCGCGGCCCCGGTCATCGCGCCGGCTGCGCTCGCGCGCCCGCCCGGCTCACGTCCCGATCGCGATCGACAGCGAGCGGTTGCGCGTGCGCTTCGTGCCGTCGACCGGCTCGAACACCACCTGCGCCACGCCGCCCGTGCGCCGCGTGCGGCGACGCTCGATCGTCCGGGTCAGCACCCGCTGCGCCCGCGGCGAGAGCCGGAACGTCAGCGTCAGCGAGCCGGCGCGCCGCGCCGCGCGCGATGCCCGCGCAAGCGTCGGGGCCTTGCCCGCGATGCTCACCTTCAGCGCCGCGCGCACGCGGCCCGGTCCCGGAACCGTGATCCGCAGCGCCGCTCTGCCCCTGTGGAATGTCAGCCGCCTGGTGTCGCCGAACCTGAAGAACGACGACGGCTTGCCCGACGCCCCCACCGTCACCACGGGCGGCGGCGCGGGCGGCGCCGCCCGTGCGACCGGCGGGGCCGGCGGGGC
>DASZOA010000454.1:0-10787 GCA_035551055.1 Solirubrobacteraceae bacterium | reverse complement strand
TCGAGCTCGCAGGGCTCGGCTCGCGCCTCCTGATCGACGTCGTGGCGATCACCGCGCTGGCGATCGGGCTCTTCTATCGCCGCCATCGCCGCAGCGACCTCGTCGTGCTCTACGTGGTCTTCAACGTCGGCCTGTTCGCGGCGGTCGTCGTGATCTCCGAGGGCGAGGTGATCGCGGCGGTCGGCTTCGGGCTGTTCGCGGTGCTGTCGATCATCCGGCTGCGGGCCGAGCAGCTGAGCTTCGCGGAGATCGCCTACTTCTTTGCGTCGATCGTGCTCGGGCTGGTGACGGCGGTCGACCTCGGCGGAGCCGAGAGCACCGCTGCGCTCGCCGCGCTGGTCCTCGTCGCGCCTGCGATCATCGACCATCCGGGCCTGCTCGACGCGAGCCGGCGGATGGAGCTCACGCTCGAGCTCGTCCTGGCCGACGTCGACGAGCTGCGCCGTGCGGTCGAGCAGCGGGTCGGCGCGCGGGTCATAGCGCTGGAGGTGCTCGATCTCGACTACGTCCGCGAGGTGACGCGGGTCGAGGTTCACGTCATCGACCGCTCGCCTCGGGCGACGGCCACCTACGACGGGGCCGTCGTGAAGTAGCGGCGCAGCAGCGGCCGCAGGTCGTTGTCGCGCACGCCGCCGCGTGCCAGGGCCGTGCCGAGGAGGTACTTGCTGCAGCCGTTCACGGGTCGCGCACCGATCGCGACCAGAACGCGGTCGATCGCGGCGCGGCCGCGCGCCGACTTGCTCTCGACGATCGCGAGCCCGTCGGCGAGCCGGCCGCCGCCGAAGTCCAGCTCGATGTCGCACGTCAGCCGCTGCCCGAGATCGGGCGCGGCGATCGTCAGCCGCCGGCAGCTTGCGGTGAGGACGGGGCGCAGCGACTCGCGCAGCTCGCGCCCGTAGGCCTGGCGCAGGTTCAGGTGCAGGAACGCGATCTCGTCGGCGGTGAGCTCGTCGAAGGGCGAGCATGCCATTGCGTGCTTGATCGTTCGCCCGCGCGTTCCCTTCAGCTTGACCTCGAAGAGGGAGTGGCCGCTGTCGAGGTACCTGCGCTTGCGGCACTTGAAGCGCCGCCGGCGCCGCTGCACGTGCTCGCGGAACATGAGCAGGTCGTCGGTGTCGTAGTACGTCGTGTGGTAGGCGAACGCGCGTCGCCCGTCGATCTCCAGCGCGCGGTACGTCGGCGCGATCCGCTCGAGCAGGGCCTCGAGCTGGACGAGGGTGACGATGTACTTGACGTCGACGCGGTCCTGCAGCGCGGCGCTCTCGTTGAGCTCGTCCAGGCCGATCGCGGGCAGGTCTCGCAGGCCGCGGACCGGCTCGACGGCGCGGGGCGCGGCTCCCATCTGGTCAAGCGCAGTCGCCACGCGATCGGTGTGCCCCCGCCGCGTGAGAGGACCCTGAGCCGCGCGTGAGAGTGTTCTCACGCATCCCTCACCATCGTCACATCGAGCACGGGAACGGTTCGGACATGCAGCCGCTCACCCGCCTCGTCTTGGCGAGCGCCGTCGCCGCCGCGACCGCGCCGGCCGCCCATCCCGCAGCCGCCCGCGCCGACCTGCCGCGCGTCGACATCGAGGTCGCACGCTCGATCGGCGACGACAGGAAGACGCCCGCGAGCATGCGCATCGCCGGCCCCCGCGGGTACCGCGGGCGGATCGGCATCGAGTTGCGCGGAGGCGCGTCGCGCCGCTTCGCGAAGAAGTCCTACGCGCTGGAGACTCGCCGGCGGGGCGCGAAGGCGCGCAACGTCGCGCTGCTGGGCATGCCGGCCGAGAACGACTGGATCCTCAACGCCGTCCACAGCGACCGGACGCTGTCGCGCGACGCGCTGGCGTACGCGACCGCGCGCCGCCTGGGGCGCTGGGCGCCGCGCACGCGGTTCGTGGAGCTGCGCCTCAACCGCCGCTACCGGGGCGTCTACCTCCTCACCGAGCAGCTCAAGCTCGACCGCGCGCGCGTCGCCGTGCCGCGCTCGGGGATCAGCGGCGGCTACCTCGTCGAGCTGTCGTCCGCGCCGTTTCCCAGGGGATTCCCGAGCCTGTTCGCCGGGCGCTTCTACGGGCACGAGGATCCCAAGCCGCGGCAGCTGAAGAGCGCCGAGGCCGCCTGGATCGCGAGCTACGTCGCGGCAGCCGAGCGCGCCGTCGCCGCCCGCGACGGCAGCTGGCGCACGCTCGTCGCCGAGGCAGCCGCCGTCGACTACCTCCTGCTCCAGGAGCTGTTCAAGAACTACGACGCCTTCCACAGGAGCACGTTCCTGGCGAAGGGGAGCGACCTGCCGCTCGCCTTCGGGCCGATCTGGGACTTCGACCGGTCGATGGGGCTCGACCTGACCGGCGGCATCGCCGCCGCGTCCGGCTGGATCACGCCCGGACGGCCGTGGGCCGCCGACCTGCTCGCCGACAGCGCGTTCAGCGACAGGCTCGTCGCGCGCTGGCGCGGGCTGCGGGCGGGCGACATGCTGGGCAGCATGCTGCGCGAGCTCGACCACACCCGGCGCGCGCTGCGGACGGCGCAGTTGCGCAACGCGCGGCGCTGGCCGGCGACGCGCGCGCCGTCGCACGCGTCAGAGATGCGCCGGCTGCGCACGTGGCTGACCGACCGCGTCGCCTGGATCGACGCGAACATCGCCGGCCTTGGCGCCGCCGCGCGAGCAGGCGGCGGATGAGACGCCGATCCTGCCGGCGCTGCCCGCCGCCCCTGCCATCGCGTGACGGCCGACCGCATCGACCGCGTCACCCGCGACCGCGAGTCCGTCGAGCGCTGACGCCCGCGGCGAAATGCCGGCACCGCGGTGGTGGCGCGCGCCGGCGCGCCCGCGCTACCAGACGTCGCCGTCGCGCCAGTCGCAGGTCAGCTCGCCGTCGAGGTCGAGCGCGGCGGCCTGCTCGAGCACGTAGACGCAGCCCTCCTCGCCGGGGGTGGGCACGATCCCGGCCGGCGTCAGCGCCGACAGCCGGCCACGCCAGCGCTTCCAGCCGCGCCCCGCATACAGCCGCGCGGCCTGCTCGGTCGCGCCCAGCGCGCCCAGCTCGTAGGCCCCGCGGACGACCCGCTCGAGCGCCGCCATCAGCGCCGCGCCGTGTCCGCGGCGTCGGCGGTCGGCGCGCACGCCGACGCCCTCGACGTAGCCGGCGCGCAGCGCCCGCCCGCGGTGCAGCAGCCGCCGCTGCACCACCGAGGCGTGGCCGACGAGCTCGCCGTCCTCCCACACGAGCGCGTGCACGCCGCCCAGCGCGTGCTCCCACTCCTCGTCGGAGAGATCCCCCGCGAAGACGTCGAGCAGCAGCGCGCGCGCCGCGGCGAGGGCCGCGGCGTCGAGCTGTGCGGTGTGCGCCGTCTGCGGCTCGGTCAACGCGCCGCCATCCTGGCACGCGCGCCGCGGCGGCGGCTACTGCGCGTCGGCGATGATCGCGAGCACGTCGCCGGTGCGCACGACGTCGCCCTCGGAGATCGGAAGCTCGGCGATGACGCCGGCCTTGTGGGCGGTGATCTCGTTCTCCATCTTCATCGCCTCGATGACCGTGACGACCTCGCCGGCGGCGACCTGCTGGCCGGCCTCGACCGCGATCTTCCAGACGCTGCCCTGCATCGGCGAGGCGAGCGCGTCGCCGCCGTGCCCGTTGTCGCGCGCGCGGGGCTCGCGGGCGGCTCGCTGCGGGCGGCTCGGCGCCGGCGCCCCTGCGCCGGCTCCGTCGGGGCTCGCGGCGCCCGGAGCGCCGGGCGGGCCGATCACGCGCACGTCGAACTTGCGGCCCGAGACCTCCACGGTGTAGGTCTGCTCGACGGTCTGCTGCTGCTCGCCGGCATCGATCGCGGCGGGAGGCGCGTCGGCGGCGAGCGATCGCAGCCAGTCGCGGTCCTCGAGCAGGTCGCGGCACGTCTCGCCGCGCGCCCACTGCTGGGTCTGCAGCAGCGCGCGATGAAACCCGATCAGCGTCGTGACCCCCTCGATCTCGTACTCGGCGAGCGCGCGCAACATGCGCCGCGTCGCCTGCTCGCGGTCGGTGTCCCAGACGACGAGCTTGGCGACCATCGGGTCGTACATCGGCGAGATCTCGCTGCCCGCACGCACGCCCGAGTCGACGCGGACGCCCGGGCCCGACGGCTCGACGTAGGAGCCGATCCGCCCCGGGGCGGGGGCGAACCGCTTCGACGCGTCCTCGGCGTTGATGCGGCACTCGATCGCATGGCCGCGCAGCACGACCTGCTCCTGGGCGACCGACAGCGGCTCGCCGGCCGCCACGCGGATGCCCTCCTTGACGATGTCGATGCCGGTCGTCATCTCCGTCACGCAGTGCTCGACCTGCACCCGCGTGTTCATCTCCAGGAAGAAGTACTCGTTCGTGTCGGCGTCGAGCAGGCCCTCGACGGTTCCCGCGCCGCGGTAGTCGACGGCGCGCGCCGCCGCCACGGCGATCGCGCCGATCCGCTCGCGCAGCGCCTCGTCGACGATCCACTCCGGCGCCGGCGACTCCTCGACGAGCTTCTGGTGGCGGCGCTGGACCGAGCAGTCGCGCTCGCCGAGGTGGATCGTGCCGCCGTGCCCGTCGGCGAGCACCTGGACCTCGACGTGGCGCGGGTCGGGCAGGTAGCGCTCGAGGTAGACCGTCGCGTCGGAGAAGAACCTCTCCCCCTCGCGCGCGGCGCCCTCGAAGGCGTCCTGCAGCTCGTCCTCGCTCGCCGCCACGCGAAAGCCCTTGCCGCCGCCCCCGCCGGCCGCCTTGACCGCGACCGGATAGCCGATCTCCGTCTCGGCGATCCGCCGCGCGTCCTCGAGCGAGACGACCGGCTCGACGGTTCCCGGGACGATCGGGACGCCGGCGGCGCGCATGAGCTCGCGCGCCCGCGTCTTGGAGCCCATCGCCTCGATCGCGCTCGCCGGCGGCCCGACGAAGACGACGCCGGCCTCCTCGCAGGCGCGCGCGAACGCCGCGTTCTCGGCGAGGAAGCCGTAGCCGGGGTGCACGGCCTCGGCGCCGCAGCGGCGCACGACCTCGAGGATCCGCTCGGTGTTGAGATAGCTGTCGCCGGGAGCGGCGCCGCCGAGCAGATACGACTCGCCGGCGCGCGCGACGTGCGGCGCGTCGCGGTCGAGCTCGGAGTAGACCGCGGCGGAGGCGACGCCGAGCTCGTCGAGCGCGCGGATGACGCGCACCGCGATCTCACCTCGGTTGGCGATGAGGACTTTCGAGAACATTCGAAGGCGGCATCCTAAGTGTTGTCCGCCCACTTCGAGGATACGCGGCGGCGAGCCTCCCTAATCCCCGCAGGGCAGGCGGCTCGACCGGGTATGCCCGACTGGCAAGCGACCCGGGAGAGCATGATGAGCGACGAGACGCGCGACCCGACGACCCAGTCAGGCGGCACGGGGACCGGTGACTTCCTCGCACAGGTCGTCCGCGACCTGGGCGAGAACGTCCGCCGCGAGGTGGAGCAGCTGCGCACCGAGGCGCGCGAGCGCGCCGCCGGGGGCGCCAAGGGCGCCGGCCTGCTCGCCGCCGCCGGCGCAGCCGGCACCGTCGCCCTCGCCGCCCTCGCCTCACTTCCGATCATGGCGCTGCGCCGGCTGCTGCCGGGCTGGGCGATCGCCGTCCTGTTCGCCGGCGGCGCCGGGACCGCAACCGTCGTGCTCGCCCGGCGCGGGCTGGCCGAGCTCGGCGACGCGGCGCCGATCGACACCGAGCGCGTCAAGGACGCCGCGCGCGAGGCGGTGCGGCCGAGCGCCTGAGCGCGAGCGCGCAGCGCTCCGGCAGCTTTGCGTCGGCGTCGCGCCCTGGCGTCCCGCCGGCTACGACCGCCGGCCGCGCTCCCAGGCGACCGGCTCGTCGAGCGCGTGACCGGTCGCCTCGAGCAGCGCGGCGCGCGCCCAGGCCGAGCGGGCGGTCGCCGGCTGCGGCGCGGGCGTCGGCGCCGTGTCGCGCATGAAGCACTCGAGCGCCGCGACGATCGCCGCGGCCTCCTCGTCGGAGGCGGCGGGAACGACGATGCGAAGCTGCGGGCGGCGGCCGACCATCCCGGTCTAGCAGATCATCCCCGCACCGACGGTGTCGTTCGTCGTCTCCTCGATGAGGATGAACGAGCCGGTCGCGCGGTTGCGCGCGTAGGGATCGAAGGCCATCGGCTTGGAGGTGCGCAGGCGCACGCGGCCGATGTCGTTGAGGCCGAGCGAGCCGGCGTCGGGCTCGGGGGCGAGCGTGTGCACGTCGACGCGGTCGACGACCTCGTCGACGATCGCGCGCGCGGCGTGCGTGGCGTGCTTGATCGCATAGCGCCCGCCCGCGCGCAGCGGCGCGTCGGTCATCCAGCAGACGGTCGCCTCGAGCTCGCGCTCCAGCCGCGGCGCCGTGTCGGGATGGCAGATGAGGTCGCCGCGCGAGACGTCGATCTCGTCGTCGAGCAGCAGGGTGACCGAGCTGCCCGCCGCCGCCTCCTCGAGCGGACCGTCGAACGTGTCGATGCGCGCGATCCGCGTGCGCCGCCCGGACGGCAGCACGAGCACCTCGTCGCCCGGGCGCAGCACGCCGCCCGCGATCTGGCCCGCATAGCCGCGGTAGTCGCCGTCGTGGTCGCGGATGACCCACTGCACGGGGAAGCGCGCCTCCGCGAGGTTGCGGTCGTCGTCGAGGCGCACGGTCTCGAGGTGCTCGAGCAGCGGCGTGCCGCCGTACCACGGCATGCTCTGCGACGCGGCGACGACGTTGTCGCCGAGCTTGGCGCTGATCGGGATGTAGACGATGTCGCGGGCGCCGAGCCCGCGCGCGAAGTCCGAGAAGTCGCGCACGATCGCGTCGAAGGCCTCCTCGTCGAAGCCGACCAGATCCATCTTGTTGACGGCGACGACGAGGTGGGGGATGCCGAGCAGCGCCGAGATGTAGGCGTGGCGCTTGGACTGCTCGAGCACGCCCTTGCGCGCGTCGACGAGGATCACGGCGAGATCGGCGGTCGAGGCGCCGGTGACCATGTTGCGCGTGTACTGCACGTGGCCGGGGGTGTCGGCGATGATGAACGTGCGCCGCGCCGTGGCGAAGTAGCGGTAGGCGACGTCGATCGTGATGCCCTGCTCGCGCTCGGCGCGCAGCCCGTCGACGAGCAGCGACAGGTCGACTCCGCGATCGCCGTTGCGCCGCTTCGAGGCTTCCTCGACCTGCTCGAGCTGGTCGGCCAGGACGGCCTTGGAGTCGTAGAGCAGCCGCCCGATCAGCGTCGACTTGCCGTCGTCGACTGACCCGGCGGTGGCCAGGCGCAGCAGGTCGGCGGTGGCGAGGCCGGCCACTAGAAGTAGCCCGCCACCTTGCGGTCCTCCATCGCGGCCTCGGTCGCGCGGTCGTCGGCGCGCGTCTCGCCGCGCTCGGTGACGCGCGTGGCGGCGATCTCGGCGACGACCGCGGCGAGGTCGGCGGCCGTCGAGCGCACGGCGCCGGTGCAGCTCATGTCGCCGACCGTTCGGTAGCGCACCGACGCGCGAAACGGCTGCTCGCCGTCGACGAGCTGCACGTGCGGCGAGACCGCGTAGAGCATCGCGTCGCGCGCGAAGACCTCGCGCTCGTGCGCGAAGTAGATCGAGGGCACCGCGAGCCCCTCGAGGGCGATGTACTCCCACACGTCGAGCTCGGTCCAGTTGGAGATCGGAAAGACGCGCACGCTCTCGCCGCGGCGGATGCGCCCGTTGTAGAGGTTCCACAGCTCGGGGCGCTGGGTCTTGGGATCCCAGCCGCCGAAGTCGTCGCGGAAGGAGAAGATCCGCTCCTTGGCGCGGGCGCGCTCCTCGTCGCGGCGCGCGCCGCCGAACGCGGCGTCGAAGCCGTGCTCCTCGATCGCGTCCAGCAGCGTCGTCGTCTGCAGCCGGTTGCGCGACGCGCGCGCACCGGTCTCCTCGACGACGCGTCCGCGGTCGATCGACTCCTGGACGGAGGCGACGATCAGCCGCTCGCCGAGCTCGGCCACGCGGCGGTCGCGAAACTCGATCACCTCGGGGAAGTTGTGGCCGGTGTCGACGTGCATGAGCGCAAACGGGAAGCGTCCCGGCCGGAACGCCTTCTCGGCGAGCCGTAGCAGAACGATCGAGTCCTTGCCGCCGCTGAACAGCAGCACGGGCCGCGACAGCTCGGCGGCCACCTCGCGCATGACGTGGATCGCCTCGGACTCCAGCGCCTGCAGGTGGGTCGGGCGCGCCGTCATGCCGGCACCGGCTCGACCTCGGGGGGCTGTGTCACCGGGCGCACGCGATGCAGGACGTACGCCGCGAGCCCGAGCGCGAGCGGCACGCCGACGAGCACCGCGGCGGGCAGCTCGACGCCGGCCTTCGTCAGCACGCCGAGCGCGGACGCCAGCAGCACGCAGCCGAGCGCGGGCCGCAGCGCGCCGGCCGCGACGCGGCCGATCAGCAGCGTGCCGATCCACACGCCCGGCAGCGAGCCGACGAGGATCGTCCCCATCAGCGCGAAGTCGACGTTGCCGCTGACGAGGTGCGCGAAGCCCGCGACCCACAGCAGGATCGCGGCGTGGAAGACGTCGGTGCCGACGACGCGGTGCGGCGTGAGCTGGAAGACGACGATCAGCGCCAGGCCGATGAGCGCGCCGCTGCCGACCGAGGTGACCCCGAGGATGATGCCGAGCACCGCGCCGATCAGCACCGCGGCGACCTTCGTGCGCGTCGTCTGCTGCACGCTGTGGCGCTCGCGCGCGACGAGTCTGGGCATGAACAGCGCGCGCCCGAGGATCGCGACCGCGACGATGATCAGCGCAACGGCGATCGACGCCAGCAGCGCCGGCTCGAAGCTAGCCCCGTAGGCCCCATGCAGGCGATCGAGCAGCCAGACGCCGACGAGCGCGCCGGGCACGCTGCCGACCGCAAGCCACGTCGAGACCCCGAGGTCGACGGTTCCGTAGCGCCAGTGGCGCCAGCCGCCGAGCGTCTTCGTCACCGCCCCGTAGGCGAGGTCGGTGCCGATCGCGACGACCGGGGGGATCCCCGCGAACAGCACGAGCAGCGGCGTCATGAGCGAGCCGCCGCCGATCCCTGTGAGCCCGATCAGGATGCCGACCCCGAGACCGAAGGCGATGACGATCGGGTCCATCGCGTCAGCTCACGTGCAGCCCGCACTCGGTCTTGTCGAGCCCGGCCCAGCGGCCCTCGCGCCCGTTGCCCGGCAGGGTGCACGGGGCGCAGCCGATCGACGCGTAGCCCGCGTCGTGCAGCGGGTGGTAGGGCAGGCCGCGCGCGTGGATGCGCGCCCACACGTCGCGGTCGCTCCAATGGGCGAGCGGGTTGTACTTCGCGATCCCGCCGCGCCCGGCGTCGACCTCGACGAGGTCGGTGGCCGCGCGCGACGGCCCCTGCGCGCGGCGCAGGCCGGTGACCCAGGCGTCGGCGCCCGCCAGCGCGCGCTCGAGCGCGGCGACCTTCCGGGTGCCGCAGCAGTGCTCGGGGCCGCTCCAGGGCGGCTCGCCGAAGGCCTCCTCGACCTCGATCTCGACCCCGAAGCGCCGCTCGAACGCGCGCCAGGTCGCCAGCGTCTCGTCGAACAGCACGCCGGTGTCGATCGTCACGACGCGCACGTGCGGCGCGAACGCGAGCAGCTCGTCGAGGATCACCGACTCCTCCTTCTGAAACGAGCACAGCAGGACGAGCCGCTCGTGGGCGGCCGCCCGGCGCAGCGTCTCGCTCAGCGAAGCGGGCTGGCTCGTCAGACCGCGCACTCGCCCTCGCCGCGCTCGACCTGGAAGGGGACCTTCTTCGTCCAGTCGATGAACGTGCTCATCGTCTCGAGGCCGAACTCGACCGGCATCGCCAGGTCGCGAACGCGGTCCTCGAACGCCTTCGCGCCGACGCGCGCGGCGAAGTCGTTGAACGCCTCGCCCGCCTCGCGCTCAGCCTCGTAGAAGCGCAGCCAGCGCTCGACGGCGTCGGGCACGCGCTTGGCCGGCAGGCGCACCTTCAGGCGCTGGCCGTAGACGATCTCGCCGCCCTCGAAGTTGCCGGCGATGTGCGCGACGTAGGCCGGGATGGTGTGCTCGCCGACCTTGATCGAGGCGCCGTAGAAGCCGATGTTCGCGATGTGGTGCTGGCTGCAGCCGTTCGGACAGCCGCTCATCTTGACGTGGATCGCCCGCGTGAGCGGGTCGGTGATGCGCATCTCCTCCAGGCGCTGCTGGACGGCCGCGTTGAGCCCCATCGAGGAGGTGATGCCGAGCTTGCAGGAGTCCGTGCCCGGGCACGAGACCACGTCGGTGACCGTGTCCGGGCCGGCCTCGCGGAGGCCGAGGTCGCACAGCGCGCGCCAGACCTCGTAGACGGTCTCGTCGCGGACCCAGCGCAGGAGCATGTTCTGGTGCACGGTCGTTCGCATGTAGCCGCCGGAGTAGCGGCGCATGATGTCGGCCACGCCGCGCAGCTGCTCCGGGGTGAGGTCGCCGCGCGTGACCTTCACGTGGACGGTGTTGAAGCCGGCCTGCTTCTGGGGCTGCACGTTGTCGGCGAGGAAGCGCTCGAACTCCGAGGCGTCGCCGTTCGGGCTCAGGTAGGTATCGGGCACCGGCGGGGCCGAGGCCTGCTCGTCGTCCTGCCACGTGATCGCGTCGATCGAGAAGTCGCGCTCGGCGACCCAGTCGCCCTGCAGCTCCTCGTCGACCATGTCCCGGAACGCGTCGATGCCGATCTTGTCGATCAGGACCTTGATGCGCGCGCGGGCGCGGTTGACGCGCAGGAACTCCTGACGGTCGAAGATCCGGAAGACCGCCTCGGCGACCTTGAGGTACTCGCCGTCGTCGAGGCCGACGAACTCG
>DASZOA010000453.1:0-5792 GCA_035551055.1 Solirubrobacteraceae bacterium | reverse complement strand
TCCAGCGCGCGTCCGTGGCGCAGGCGCAGCGCCTCGGGATGCCACGTGCCGGGATCGCGCGAGCCGAGCTCGCTGAGCAGCGACGTGAACTCCCAGCCGAGCGCCAGCGGGACCGCCACGACGACGAACTGCAGCGAGCGCGTCGTGCCTGCGGCGGTCTGCGCGGGGAACGTGCGGCGCGCGGCGACGTCAGCGCCGTCGGCGAGCAGCAGCCGCTCGAAGGCCGAGCGCACGCCGTCGTCGGCGCCCGCGCCGAGCACGTCCGCGGTCGGGCGTCCGACGAGCCGGTCGGCGGGGGCGCCCAGCAGACCGACGACGCCGATCCCGCACTCGGCGACCGCCCCGTCCGGCGTACTCAGGACATAGCTGCCGTCGGCAAGTCCGAGCAGGACCTGCTCGATCTCCGGATCGCCTGTCGCGCGCGCGGGCAGCTGATCGCCCTGAAGCGTCATTGGACCTCTATCGGCGCTCCTCGGGCGGGATTGAGTGCCCGCGCCGGAGATGGCGAAAACGTCCGCATCGCTGATCGGCGCCGCGCATTCGCCGCCCGTCGGCGATCCGGCCGAGCCTCGCGCCCGGCCGGCGCCTGCGACGGGTCGCCGTGCGCCCCGGCCCCTCGCCCCACCTCCGATGGGCGGTGCGGCGACGCTATGGCCGACTCGTGTCGGCGGCAAGGCACGCGGTGAAAGTATGTTCACTGCGGATGCAAACCTCCCGGCTTTCCTGCGGCCGAGAGCAGGCTTCGCCGTCGATGGGCGAAGGCTGAGCCGGTGCGGCCCCGCTAGCGGGTCACGCGCGCCGCGAGGACGATGTACTGCGTACCGCGCGTCTCGCGACGCACCGCGTGGCTCGTGTTCCCCTCGACGGTGTCGAGCCGGCCGTTCTTCGGGCGGCCGCGGGCGAGCGCGAGGTGCGACGCGAGAACTCCGCGGCGGAACTTGTAGAAGACGATGTCGCCGGGCCGAATCGCCGAGATCGAGATCCGCCGCAGGTGGCGCCGGCCGCGGACCGCGTCCTTGTACGAGCGATGCGGATCGATCAGGCGCGAGGAGAGCTTGACGCCCGCGCGCAGGTAGGCCTGGTGCACGAAGGCGCCGCACCACACGCGGCACGGCGGCACCTTCAGCCCCATGTCGCGCTGCCAGCGATCGATCGCGGGCGAGCAGTTCGACGTGCCGCGCTCCCTGAGGCCGACCTGGTCGACCGCCCATCGCAGCGCCGCGCTGCGCACCGACTTGCGCGCGTCGCCGGCGCTCCCGGCCGACGGGATGACCGCGGCGAGCACCGAGCAGCCGACGGCGGCGGCGACGAGAGCTGCCAGACGGCGATGCACCGGCACATCATGGCGCAATCGGCGAGGTCGGGCACTCGGCTGCCTATCGTGGCCTGACCGCTCGCCCGGCGCGGGACTGGGTCCAGCGCGTTCGTGGCATGACGACCGACACGACGGGCAGCCCACACCGATGACCGCACCCCCAGCCGAGAAGCTGAGCGTGCTCGCCGAGGCGATCGACGAGCTCGCCGCCGCGGGTTCGATCGCCGACGTCCAGCGGCTCGTGCACACCCGCGCCCGGCGCTTGACCGGGGCCGACGGCGCGACGCTCGTCCTGCGCGAGGGCAGCACCTGCCGCTGCGTCGCCGAGGACGCGATCGGGCCGCTGTGGAAGGGCCGCCGCTACCGCGTCGAGGACTGCGTGACGGGCTGGTCGATGCTACGGCGCGAGCCGATCATCATCGAGGACGTCTACGCCGACCCGCACGTGCCGCACGAGATCTACCGCCCGACATTCGTCAAGAGCCTGCTCGTCGTGCCGATCGGCCACCGCGATCCCGTCGGCGCGATCGGCGTCTACTGGGCCGAGCCCCACCGCGCGACGACGCCCGAGATCGCGCTCCTCCGCGCGCTCGCGGGCAGCGCCGCGGTCGCGCTCGAGCGCGCGCACCTGGCGCAGGAGGTCGAGCGGCGCCGGATCAGCGAGCAGGACCTGCGCGAGCTCAGCGAGCGCGACGCGCTGACCGGCGTGCTCAACCGCCGCGCCTGGGACCAGGTCCTCGCGAGCGCGCTGCGCAAGGGCATCGACCCGCTCTACGTCGCGCTGCTGGATCTCGACGACTTCAAGGGCTACAACGACCGCTACGGCCATCCGGCCGGGGATGCGCTGCTGCGCCGGGCCGCGAACGCCTGGCGCAACGCGATCCGCGCCAACGACGTGCTGGCGCGCTACGGCGGCGAGGAGTTCGCCGTCCTGCTGGCCGGCTGCGAGGCCGACGTCGCGATCGAGATCGCCGAGCGGTTGCGCCTCGCCACGATCCCCGAGCAGCGCGTGTCGATCGGACTGGCGCGCTGGGACGGCCGCGAGAACGCCGCCGCCCTCGTCGACCGCGCCGACCACGCGCTCTACGAGGCCAAGCGCACCGGGCGCAACCGGGTGAAGCTCGCGGCGTAGCGGCGAGGCGATTTGCACGCCCTCACCGAACTGCCGAGCGCTCGCCGGGTACACGCCCCGATCAGCTGTCCCGACAACGCGAGACCAGGAGAAGCACCGAGATGAAGCTCAGTTGCCACAAGACGCTGCTGGCATTCGCCGCCGCAGCAGCGCTGGCTGTCGCCGGCTGCGGCAACGACGACACCGGCGACGCGACCTCCGGCGGAGGCGGAAACGGCGTCGACCGCGCGTTCGTGGCGGACATGATCCCTCACCACCAGTCGGCGATCGAGATGGCCGAGATCGCCCAAGAGCGCGGCGAGAGCGAGTTCGTCAACCAGCTCGCCGGTGACATCATCACCACCCAGCGCGAGGAGATCGCGACGCTGCGCCGAGAGGACGAGGGCCTCGAGATGGCCGGCGTCGAACGCGGCTCGCTCGGGGTGCCCGACCACATGAAGGGCATGGACGACGATCCCGCGATGCTCGAGAAGGCCGACCCGTTCGATGCGGCGTTTCTGAAGATGATGATCCCGCACCACGAGGGCGCGATCGAGATGGCGAAGGCGGAGCTCGCCAAGGGCGAGGACCCCGAGCTCAAGGAGCTCGCGCAGGAGATCATCGACGCCCAGCGGCGCGAGATCGCCGACATGCGCAAGCACCTCGGCGACACGGGCTCCTCGGGCGGCGGGATGCAAGACGGACAGCACGGCGCCGACCACCCCGGCTGAACGGGCCCGTGCCCGTCACGGGGGGCGCACCGGGTCGCGCCCCGCCACGCGGGCCCAGGGCGATCGCGATCAGCCGCAGCGTCGCAGTCCGGTGAGCGTGACGGCCACGAGCCGGCGAACCGCCGCCACCGACGGCAGCCTGCCGGCTGCCGTCAGCGTGTGCACGCAGTAGTGGGCGAGCTCGTCTGGCGGTATGTCTTCGCGCACGGCGCCCGATTCGACGCACTCGGCCATCAGATCGCGCATGAAGTCGTTGAGCTGCTGTTGGGCTCCGGCGACGTGCTCACCCCGGTGAAGCAGTGCAGCCACCTCTGCTGCGTCGTGCGGATGCCGCGCGTGGCGGTGGTGCGCAGCGAGCTCATGATGGATCAGCGCGTAGCCCTCGAGCACCGCTTCGAGGCGGTCGACGGGATCGCCAGGGCGGTTGCGCAGCTCGGCGAGGTGCTCGAGGTGGCCCGTGATCTGGCGCTCGTGCCAGGCGAGCAGGACCGCGCCGACGTCGGGAAAGTACTTGTAGAGCGTCGCGCGTCCGATCCCGGTCTCCTCGGCGATCCGGGCCATCTTGACCGAGCGCAGCCCGTGCTCGGCCACCAGAGCAGCGGTCGCGTCGATGATCGCGTCGTGTACCGCACGCCGGTGCGCGGCGATCGTTTGGGTCCAGAGCCTCGGCACGGGTGCACTGTACGCGATGTCGCTAGCGGAACGTAGATCTCGAAGAGCGACATCCTGTCTCGCAAAGTGCTACCTTGCCGGCCATGGACCGAGACCGTCGATCGCCGCCGTCACCACGAGATGGCTGACGCGCCCGCGGACCCGAGCGCCGGCGACGACGCCGAGCTCGATCGTCGATCGGCTCCCGGCACGCCGCACTGGGTGAAGCTCGCGGCGCTGGTCGCCGTCGTGCTCGTGCTGCTGTTCGTCGCCGTGTTGATCTTCGGCGACGGTCGTCACGGGCCCGGGCGCCACGGAGGCGGCGACGTCCCGTCCGCCGCCCAGCCCTCGCCGGCCGGTGCCGCGAACGGCCACAGCACGCCGTCATCGACGCCACGCCACCAACAGGCCTGACATGACGCCGCGCGTGCGCAAGCTCGCGCTGACGGCCCACGTCGTGTCATCAGTCGGCTGGCTCGGCGCCGTCGCGGCGTTCCTCGCGCTCGGGATCGTCGGCGTGACCACGCACGACGTGCAGCTCGTGCAGGGCGTCTATCTCGTCGCCAGGCCGATCACCTGGTTCGTGATCGTTCCGTTCGCCCTGGCGTCGGTGGTGACCGGCATCGTCCAGTCGCTGGCGACGCACTGGGGCCTCGTGCGGCATTACTGGGTCATCTTCAAGCTCGTCATCGCCGTCGGCGCGACGATCGTGCTGCTCATGTACACGGACACGGTCGACGGCCTCGCGGACGTCGCCGCGCGACCAGGCGCCGATCTCCGCGGCCTGCGCCCCGTGACGTTCGTGCTGCACTCCGGCGTCGCCCTCGTGCTGCTGCTGATCGCCGCGCTGCTTGCGGTCTACAAGCCACGCGGAATGACGCCGTACGGCTGGCGCAGGCAACGCGATCTGCGCGCGCCGCCGGCCGGCGCGTGACGATCGGCGCGGCGGCGTCCGACCGCAGGCAGGGTTCTCGGCCTGACGGGCGTGCAGGTTGCGTTGCGCAGCAGCGGGTACGCGCGCTGAAATGACGTTCGTCCGGGTGCACGCCCTCGTCCGCCGTCAGCGCCCGCGAGTCGCCGTGCTGCCCACACGCGCGGTCGTCGAGCGACTCCGCGTTCCGGTGCTTGCGCTCGCGCCGGCACCGCCGGTGACGTGGCTTGCGCCGGTAGCGGTCCTGGCTCGAACGAGGGCCGGACCGGCGTTCCTTCCGGTCTTCTCGCGTTGAGCGGGAACGGCGCGCGCTCGGTCTGGGCGTGCCGTCAGCAGCGGCCGTCGTGGCAGCCGCTGGCTGCCCCGGCTCCGCCACTCCCGTCCCGCTCAGGAAAAAGGAGAACGCCATGACGTCATCACACCACTGACGAGGTAGGAGCCGTGGACGCCGTCACGCTGCTCTTCGTGCTGCTGGCGCTCACCGGCGGACTGCTCGTCGCTGCGTACGCGGTCGTGCTCGCGCGACGAGGCACTCGGACGGTCGCGGAGGCCGAGCAGCCGGCGTGGCCGCGCTTCCACGTCCGCTACTACACGTTCGCGCTGCTCTTCATCGCGTTCGACATGGAGATGGCGTACATGTATCCGTGGGCGGCGGTCTTCCGCGACCTCGGCTGGTTCGCGTTCGCGGAGATCGGCTTCTTCCTCACGGTTCTCGGCCTCGGCATCCTCTACGCCTGGCGGGAAGGCGCGCTGGAGTGGGCCTGATACGCGGCATCCCGCCGCCGACGCTCGTGGTGCCCGACGAGGAGACGTGCCTGGTCTTCGGCCGGGACCCGGGCGACTGGGTCGCAACGGACGAACCTGGCCGCGCACGTCTGCTGCTGCTTCCCGAGCGAGTTCCCGAAGGGCTCGTCGCTGCCGTGCAGGCGGCCTGGTCGCTCATGCCGGCAGACCGCACGGCGCGGACGTACGAGCTTGCGCTGCCGGGCGTCGGCGCCCAGGAGGTGCTCGACGGCGACGGCCACGAAGGCCACGTCCACGACGCCGAAAGCG
>DASZOA010000452.1:0-2767 GCA_035551055.1 Solirubrobacteraceae bacterium | reverse complement strand
AGCTCGACGCCCATGATGACCATGATCGCGTTGGTCTGGCCGAGCACGCCGTAGAGGCCGATGCCGAACATCAGCGCGGCGACCACGAGAACGACGGGCAGCGAGATCATCGGCCGGGCTCGGCGTGTCCGTCTCGGGGCTCGTCGCCGGGTGCCGGGAGGCCGAGCCGTCCACCGTGCTTGGCGACGAGGATCCCGCCGACCATCGCGAAGAGGATGGTCACGGCGGCGAACAAGAACGAGAACATCGAGCGGCCCATGACCTCGTAGCCGATCGCGGCCACGTCCGGGGCGTCCGCCCCGGCGACCCGGCCGGGCCAGTCGCTGACGACCGCGACGACCGCCAAGGCCAGCGCGAGCAGCGTCGCCACGCCGGCGGAGCGGCGCTTGTCGTGGGTCATGTCCATGCCCATCAGACCCCCGGGGTCCGGCATGAACATGACCATGAAGAAGACCATGATGACCATCTCGCCGCTCATCATCAGCACCATCAGGACGCCCAGGAACTCGCTGGAAAGCGCGAGGAAGAGCAGCCCCTCGACGCCGAGCGCGCCGAGCAGCAGCAACCCCGCGCGGGCCATCGAGGACGTGCGGAAGACATAGACGCCCCAGACGAGCATGAGCGCTGCCGCCGGCCAGAAGACGAGGGCTGTCGCGAGCTCGCTCACCGGTAGGCCAGGAGCGTGAGCGGGCCGGCGTAGACGATGGCGGCGATGGCCAGCGGGATGGCGACCTTCCATGCGAACGAGAGCAGCCGGTCGATCTCCATCCGCGGGACGCGCCTGCCGAGCCAGAGGATGAGCGCGGCGACGCCCAGCGTCTTGACGGCCATCCAGACCGCGTCGGGCAGCAGCGGCCCGTGCCAGCCGCCGAGGAACAGCGCGGCGGTCATGCCGGACACGGCGACGACCAGGATGCGCTGCGCCAGCGACACCAGCCCGGCTTCGAGTCCTCGGTAGCGCGAGAACGCGCCGCCGCCGAGCTCGCCGGGCGCCTGCGGCAGGTCGAACGGCGGAAGAAAGCAGACGGCCATCACCGCAGGCAGCCACAGGAGAGCGGCCAGCGGCTGGGCGAGCGCCATCGGCACGGCGTGCTGGACGTCGACGATGTCGACCGGGCGCAGGGAGCCGGCGGGCGCGGCGACCGCCGTGATGACCATGGCCAGCGGCATCGCGTAGGCGAGCATGAGCGCCACGAAGCGAAAGCCGCCCAGCACCGCGAGCGGGCTGCCGGCGCCCCAGCCGGCCATGAACACCGCGGGTGTCACGTAGGCGAGCGCGCCCGCGAAGAAGATGGCGCCCGACTGCAGGTCGATGCCGCGCAGCCCGGGGGTCCACGGCACCATCGCGAGCGCGGTGACGGCCCCGACGACGAGCAGGGCGGGCGCGCCGTGAAACAGCCAGCCGTCGTACGTGGTCGGGCGCTGTATCGGCTCGTCGAAGACGGCGAGCGAACGCCGCAGGACGGCGCCGGGCGCCGGGACGTAGCCGGCGACGAGCTGCTCGACGAGCGCGACCACCAGCGCGCCGCCGAGCGCAACCGCTAGAACCGCGACCGGCGTCAGCTCGCTCACGGGCCCACCCGCCACGGAGAGATGGCGAAGGAGGCGACGGTCACCAGCGCGGCCGCCCACTCGCGGCCGACCGCGAGCTCGCCGGCTGCCTGGCGGGCGGCGCGCGCGCCCGCTGCCCCTCGCTGGGGCGCGCCGTCTGCGGAGACGACTACGCGCAGCGGGCCGCGGGCGCTCTCGACCAGGCCGGCGGAAGGCAGCCCGAACTGCGGCGCGGCATCGTCGCCGTCGGCCTGCGGCGCCAGCTCGGTGGCCGCCGCGGCGAGCGTCAGCGCCTGCGCGGCCTCCGCGGCGCGCAGCAGCGTACGGGCGCGGGCGTCGCCCTCCTCGCGAACAAGCGGCTCGAAGCCGAGTCGTGCATAGCCGGGGTCGTCGCGGCGCGCGTCGTCGCCAACGCCGCTGGCGCGGGCAATCGGGCCGGCGAGGCGTCGCGCCTGCACCTCGTCTGCGGAGAGCGTGCCAACGCCCGTCGTTCGGAGCGCGAGCGCTCTGCTCTTCGTCAACGCGTCGGCCAGCTCGACGGTCGCCGCGTACGCATGCGCGAGGTCCGCCTGCAGGCGGTCGCTCCGGACGTCGGGCAGGTCGGGAGTCGTCGACTGCACCGGCAGCGAGGCGCGAGCGGAGGCGACCGCGGTCAGGACGGCGCGCGCACGGCGGGCCATGTGCTGCCAGCCAAGCAACCGGCAGAAGCCGTGCAGCCATGCGAGGTGGCTGACAGACCGCTCAACCTCGACCGCCGCCAGCCGAAACCAGCGGCCGGCGTGCGGCGCCACGCCGGCGACGCGCTCGCTCGCGGCGAGCTGCGCCGCCGTCCACGCCAGCGCGCTCCACGGATCCGGGGGAGCGATGTCGTCGACGGTCAGCGTGGCGCGGACCTGACAGCCGGCGACGACGTCGCCGTCGAGGCTCGCCTGCACGAGCAGACCGCCGGGAAGCGAAACGCCGAGGGGACCCGCCTGCACGTCCATCGCCTCCATGACCAGGCCGTCCGCGCTCGGCTCCCCGGTGATCGCCATCATGTCGCCGTGGTGGTGGCCGCCGTCACCGGAGGCTTCGTCGCTTTCGGCGTCGTGGACGTGGCCTTCGTGGCCGTCGCCGTCGAGCACCTCCTGGGCGCCGACGCCCGGCAGCGCAAGCTCGTACGTCCGCGCCGTGCGGTCTGCCGGCATGAGCGACCAGGCCGCCTGCACGGCAGCGA
>DASZOA010000451.1:0-9454 GCA_035551055.1 Solirubrobacteraceae bacterium | reverse complement strand
GGCCGCGGCGCCCCGTACGTCAGCGCTTCGAGCCGCGCTTCGCGGCCGCCGCCGCGGCCGGCGGGCGCGGCGCCCGCGAGCGCGCCGAGCCCCGGTTCGAGGTGCGCCCGTGACGCTCGCGCCCGCCGTCTCGTCGCCGGCGCCGTCGCCGCGCTCGCGGCGGTCCTGACGCCGGCGCCCGCCGCCGATGCCGCCGCGACGACGACGGCCTGCCTGCCCGGCACCCCGACCGGCCCCAACACGCTCGCCGTCCGACGTCGACAACCTGAGCACCGAGATCGACGCCAGCGTCGACCCGATCACGGTCAACGGCTCGACGCCGGCGTGCGCGAACGTCACCAGGGTCGTCATCACCGGCACCGCGATCGCCAACACCGTCACGGTGCTGACCGGGCGCGCCGGCACCGTGACGGCGGACCTCAACCACGGCGCCGACACGTTGACGGCGATCGGCCGGGCCGTCGGCCCGATCTTCGGTGACGTCGGCAACGCCAGGCTGACCTCGCCCGCAGTCGACGGGTCGATCCTGCAGGGCGGTGCGGACGACGACCGCCGATCGGCGGCGGCGGCGCCGACACGCTCGAGGGCGGCACCGGCGAGGACACGCTGCGGCCCGGGCGCGGCGGCGGCACCAACGACGGCGGCGACGACACCGACACGCTGACCTACGAGGACGTGGGCGTGAACGTCGCGGCCGATCTGCGCCCCGGCGGCGGCGCGACGACAGACGCCCTCGGCGTCACGCTCGCGCAGTCGATCGTCGCCGTCGAGACGCGACCGGCTCGGCGATGGCGCTAGATGATCCCCTGGCGCACGGCGCGCGCGATCGCCTGCGAGCGGCTGCGCGCGCCGAGCTTGACGACGACGTCGCCGAGCACCTTCTTGACGGTCCGCTCGCTGTAGTGCAGCTCCTCGCCGATCTCACGCGTCGGCAGGCCGTCGGCGACGAGCGCCAGCACGCGCTGCTCGCGGCTGGTCAGCTCGGGCGCTGGGGAGACCGCCGCCGCCGCCGGCACGTGGCCGGGGTACGTCGCCAGCATCGTCGTCGCGCCCGCGGCCACCGCGCGCACGCTCAGGGCCAGCCGCTCGGCCGTCAGGTCCTCGCGCACGAGCGCGGCGACCGCACCGGCGTCGACGAGCGTCGCGAGGCGCTCGAGGTGCTCCTTGCCGGCGAGCGCGACGACGCGCGTGGCCGTGAACTCGAGCACGCT
This sequence comes from Solirubrobacteraceae bacterium, assembly GCA_035551055.1. Lineage (GTDB taxonomy): Bacteria > Actinomycetota > Thermoleophilia > Solirubrobacterales > Solirubrobacteraceae > CADCVQ01. Next base: position 8,243 of record DASZOA010000451.1, on the reverse strand, counting down.
GGCGACGAAGTCGGCCGCGCCGTCGAGCATCGCGTCGAGCAGCACGACGTCGGCTTCGCCGAGCGCCGGGTGCGACCAGGCGTCGGCGATGCTCGCGACCGACTCGACGCGACCGATTCCATCGAATCCGTCCAGACAGGAAACGAGTCCCTGCCGGAAGACCGCATGACGCTCGACGACCATCACGTCCGTGACGCGCTGGCTCATATTCCTTCCCACCTCCGTGATCCCCGTCACGCCCGCCGTTCGGCCGTGAACCTCCGCTGCCGACCCTCTCGCAGGGCGTGCGCGCTTGTCAAGTGCGCTTCGTCACGCAACGAGCCACGCGTCAGCCGTCGATGTCGTGGTGGGCGATCCGCAGCACGCGGAACTCGCCTCTGCGGCGCACCGCCAGCCCGACCTCGACGACGATCTCGCCCCGCGACGAGCCGTCCTCGCGCCGCGGCTCGCAGCGCACGCTGAACGCCTGAGCGGGCGTGTCGCCCTGCAACGCGCCCGCGCGCCATGCCTGGGTGAGAAAGGCCGTGACGGTGAGCCGCAGCTGCTCGTGCAGGCGCTCGCCGTCGGCCTCGGCGGCCCAGCGCGTGCCCTGCGCGATCGAGCCGACGAGGTGGCCGACGATCCTCTGGTGGTGCAGGTACCGCAGCGCGGGGTCGCGCGCCAGCGTGCACGCGCCCCACGCGCGCAGCTCGGGTCCGGGCCAGGCGCGCAGGCAGTTCAGCCCGGCGCGGTTGAGCTGATGCTGCTCCGCAGCGCTGACGCCGCTCGCCGGTCCGTCGGCCGCCAGCAGCGCCTCGGCCGTCGGCGCCCGGTACGGCCCGCTGCCGGCGTCGACACGCGCCCACAGCCCCGCGACGTGACCGCTCGGCGGCACGGCGGTGGTCGTGCCCGAGGCCGGGTCGCCGACCTCGAGCCACGGGTGGTAGGCGGCGGCGACCGCGCTGTCCAGGTGCGAGCGCGCGCGCCAGGCGAGCGCGCCGGCGGCGTCGAGGTCCGGCGGCGGGTCGACGAGCGCGATCCGCCCGACGATCCGCTCGCAGCCGGCGACCAGCTCGCGCTGGATCGCCGCCGCGCCCTGCGTCCCGCTCGCGCTGCCGTACGCGTCGGGGGCGGCGATGATCGTCGGCTCGTCGAGGACCGCGAGCGCCCGCAGCGCGGCGACGTGGCCGGCCGCCTCGCAGGCGCCGGCCGCGCCGGGCACGCGTACGACCCAGCACGCGCGCCCGCCGTTGCGAAAGAAGCCGCGCACGGCGTGGGCGAGCTTGGCCCCCGCCAGGAAGGGCCCCGCCTGCGGGCGCTCGGGGTCGCCGAAGCGCGCCGCGAACGCCTCGAAGGAGTCGACGCGCACGGCCCGGTCGACGGGTCCGCCCGGCGCCAGCCCGACGAAGCCGGCGACGGAGCACTCGAGCGGATCGATCCGGCGGTCGGCCAGCGGCAGCGCGCCGACCGCTGCGGATTCGATCTCGGTGCTCGTGTCGCCTGCCATCGCCCGCATTCTCAGCGTCGCCCGGCGCGGAGTCCATGCCCGATCGTGCGCCCGTCCGTCCCTTTCGCCGCCGGCCGCGACGCGGTGTGATCGCAGCGTGCACGAGGACTCGTCCGCGCCCGCGCCCGTCTCGCCCGCGGAGGCGGCGCCCGCGCGCGACAAGCCGGCGGAGGCGGCGCCCGCGCGTGACGAGCCCCCGGCCGAGCGCGAGCTCGAGTCCGGACCCCGGCTCGAGCGCGAGCGCGTGACGCTCACCGCCGTCGTCGAGCGCCTCGCCGCCGTCGCCGGGGTCGAGCCGGCGCTCGACGACCTCGACCTGCAGCTCGGGCCCGGGGGCGGCGTCGCGCTCGAGCGGCGCTTCGCCGGCGCGGCGGACCGCCTGGCGCTCGACGACCTCGAGCGGGCGATCCTCGCCGCGGTCGCCCTGCGCGAGCTCGCGCCGGAGCTCGGCGCGGCGCTCGGCCGGCTGGCGCCCGCTGCTCCCGAGAACGCCGCGACGCCGCGGGCGGTCGGGCGCCTGCTCGCAGGACCGGGCGTCTCGGTCGCCGACGTGCTCTTCGCGCTCGCGCCCGACGGGCGCCTGCGGGGCTGCGGCGCCGTGCGGCTCGCGCCGGCGGGCGACGCCACCGCGCTCGCCGACCGCGCCATCGTGCTCGCCGACCGCCTCGCCGCGCTGCTGCTCGGCGCGCCGATCGACGACCCCGATCGCGGCGGGCGGCTGCGCCGGATCGCGCCCGCGGCGCTGCCGTTCGGGCGCGGCGCCGTGCTGGAGCGGATCGCCGGCCTGGTCGGCCTCGCGGCGGGTCCGCCGCTTGCCGTGCACGGGCCCGACGCCGTGCCGGCCGTCGCCCACGCCGCCGGTCGCGGGCTCGTCTGCGTCGCGTGCGCCGAGCTCGTCGACGCCGAGCTCGCGCGCGACGCGGTGCTCGCGGCGGCGCTCGAGGAGCGCATGCTCGTCGTCGACCGGCTTGCCGGCCTGCAGCCCGCCGACCGGCCGCTGCTGCCCGACCGGCTCGCGCTCGTGCCGGGCGCCGTGCTGTGCCTCGGTGGACCGGACGAGCTGACGGCGCTCGAGCACGTGCCGGCGATCGCCGTCGCCGTGCCACTGCCGTCGCCGGCCGAGCGCGAGGCGATCTGGTCGGCGGCGCTGGGCGGCGTGGCGGTCGCCCCGCAGGTCAGCGCCGCCCACCGGCTGCCGGCCGCGCGGATCGCCGACGGCGCCTGGATCGCGGGCGCGGCCGCGCTTGCGGCGGGGCGGGCGCAGATCGCGCCGGCCGACGTCGAGCTCGGCGCGCGGGCGGCGTCGGCCTCCGGCCTCGGCGACCTCGCGATCGCCCTGCCCGGCGAGATCGGCTGGGACGACCTCGTGCTGCCCGAGCGCCCGCTCGCGCTGCTGCGCTCGCTCGCCGCGTTCCTGCGCCACCGCGACCTCGTGCTCGACGAGTGGGGCTTCGGCCGTCGTGCCGGCCGCGCTCAGGGGCTCGTGGCGATGTTCGCGGGCGACTCGGGAACGGGGAAGACGCTCGCCGCGCGCGTGCTCGCGGCCGAGCTCGGGCTCGAGCTGTTCCGGATCGACCTGGCGACCGTCGTCTCGAAGTGGCTGGGGGAGACCGAGAAGAACCTCGACCGCGTCTTCGCCGCGGCGCAGGGCGCGAACGCCGTGCTGTTCTTCGACGAGGCCGACGCGGTCTTCGGCCGCCGCAGCGACGTCCAGGACTCCCACGACCGCTACGCGAACCTGCAGACCGCCTACCTGCTGCAGGCGATCGAGCGCCACGACGGACCGGTGATCCTCGCGACGAACATGCGCGCCAACATCGACGACGCGTTCCTGCGCCGGATGGACGCCGTCGTCGAGTTCCCGTTCCCCGCCGCGGAGCACCGGCTGGCGCTGTGGGACCTGCTGCTGCCGCCCGAGGCGCCGCGCGGCGACGACGTCGAGCTGGAGTTCCTCGCCGAGCGCTTCGAGCTGTCCGGCGGGGGCATCCGCAACGCCGCGCTCGCGGCGGCGGTGCTGGCCGCGCAGGACGGCGTCCCGATCGGGATGGAGCAGCTCGTCCGCGGCGTCGCGATGGAGTACGCCAAGCTGGGGCGGCTGACGCTCGCGGCGGACTTCGAGCGCTTCCACGGGCTCGTCCGGTCGGCCGGCGCGGGAGGCTCGTAGTGGCGACGACGATCGACGTGCCGGTCAACACGATGATCGCCGACCTCGACGTCGGGCTGCGCGAGCTGCTGCTCGCCCAGCTGCGCCGCCACGGCTTCGACGACGTCGACGTCGTCTTCGAGACGCCGACGAGGGAATGGGCGAGCCAGCTCACGCGGCCGACCGTCAACCTCTTCCTCTGCGATCTGCGCCGGTCGGCGCGGCCCGGCCAGAGCGGCCCGGACGGCGGCCGCGCCAACGGCCGCGCCACCGAGCGCCCGCCGGCGATGCGCGTGGACTGCATCTTCGCGGTGACGACGTGGTCGAAGGCGGTCGCCGACGAGCACCGGCTGCTGTCGCAGGTGCTCGGCGTGCTGTACGCGTTCCCGGTCCTCGACGGCCACCTCGGCGCGCGCTTCGCCGACGGCTCGCAGCGCTTCTCGATCCTCGCCTCGGTCGGCGAGCAGCGCCCCGAGCAGCGGGCGGACTTCTGGCGCTCGGTCGGCGGCGTGTACAAGCCGGCGCTGGACTACGTCGTGACGCTCGCGGTCGAGAGCGGCCACGTCGTCGAGCGCGGCCCCGACGTGCGCACGACCGTCGTCCGCTCCGGGCTCGCCGAGTCGCGGCGCGCGGGCCTGCAGGAGCTCGCCCACCTCGGCGGCGTGGTGCGCGACGCCGACGGCGAGCCGGTCGCCGACGCCTGGATCGCCGTCCCGCAGCTCGCGCGGCTAACGACGAGCGGACGGGACGGGCGCTTCCGGCTGTCGCGGATCCCGCCGGGCACGCACGACGTGCGGGTGCGCGGCGCCGACGGGCGCGAGGCCTCCGTCGAGATCGAGGTCCCCGGCGCGGCGCTCGACGTCGTGCTGTAGACGCGCGCCGAGGGCGGGCGGTTCCGCGGCGGTCGACCTCGGGGATCGCGCCAACTCTGCCCGAACGGCTGCCCGGCCGTCACTGGTCGGCGCCGGGCGCGCGCAAGAGAGTGGCGGCGACGGCTGCGCGAGGTCGCAGCCGCGCCATCCCGGCCTGAGAGAAGGAGCGCGATGCCCACGACGTATCTGACTCCCGGCGTCTACGTCGAGGAGATTCCTGCAGCACAGAAGCCACTCGAGGGAGTCAGCACCTCGGTGGCGGCGTTCGTCGGCCTCGCGCCCGGCGGGCCGGTCAACACGCCGATGCGGATCGCCAACTGGAGCCAGTTCGCGCGCGTGTTCGGCGATCCGTCCAACCCGGATGCCGGGCCGTTCATGGACGGCGCGTATCTGGCGCACTCGGTCTACGGGTTCTTTCAGAACGGCGGCACGCTGTGCTGGGTGATCCGGATCGGCGCCGGTGACGGCGACGGCGCGACGCCCGTGCGCGCCGCGCTGCCGGCGGCGGGCGACACGAGCGTCGAGACGCTGCATGCGGTCGCGCGCGAGGGGATCGACGGACCGGTCACGGTCGAGCTTGTCGAGGAGGAGAGCGGCCAGCCCGCCGACGAGTCGCAGAAGCCGGAGGAGAAGACGTACCGCCTGGTGGTCGTCGCCGGCGACGCCAAGGAGGAGTACGACGGCCTGACGATCAAGAAGGGCCGCACGAACATCGCCACGAAGGTCAACGCCGCCTCGAAGCTCATCAAGCTCGAGGAGACCGGCGCGTCGCTGCCCGACGCGCAGCGCGCCCCGAAGCCCGGCAAGTACACGCTCGCCGCCGCGGCACCGGAGAAGTCCGACCTGTCGTCGGGCGACTTCGAGGGCGACCCGGCGCGCCGGCAGGGGATGGGCGGCCTGGTCGCGATCGACGAGGTCTCGATCGTCTGCATGCCCGACGCCGTCAAGCTGCTCAACGGCGACGACGTGCTGTTCCGCGACGCGCAGGGCAAGCTGATCTCGCACTGCGAGTCGCTCGGCGACCGGATGTGCATCCTCGACCCGCCGCCGGACCTCATCCCCCAGCAGATGCTCGAGTGGCGCCGCGACGGCGCCGGCTACGACTCGAAGATGGCGACGCTGTACTGGCCCTGGATCGAGGTCATCGATCCTTTGTCCAAGCGGCCGATCATGGTCCCGCCGTCCGGACACGTCGCCGGGGTGTGGGCGCGCACCGACGACACCCGCGGGGTCCACAAGGCGCCCGCCAACGAGGTCGTGATGGGCGCCACCTCGCTGGGCTTTCAGCTGACCTCGGTCGAGCAGGGCGAGCTCAACCGCTCCGGGATCAACTGCATCCGCGCCTTCAGCGGGCGCGGGATCCGCGTCTGGGGCGCGCGCACGCTGTCCAGCGACCCGGAGTGGCGCTACATCAACGTGCGCCGGCTGTTCAACTTCGTCTCGCAGACGCTCATGGAGGGCACGCAGTGGTCGGTCTTCGAGCCCAACGACGAGCGCCTGTGGCTGAAGCTGCGCGCGTCGGTCTCGAACTTCCTGACGAACCTGTGGCGCGGCGGCGCGCTCTTCGGCACCTCGCCGGAGCAGGCGTTCTTCGTCAAGTGCGACGCCGAGACGAACCCGCCGGAGGTCATCGAGGCCGGACAGGTCATCTGCGAGGTCGGCATCAGCCCGGTCAAGCCCGCCGAGTTCGTGATCTTCCGCCTGAGCCAGTACATCGACGGCGGCGGCGGCGAGGAGGGCGGCGAGTAGCCGCCGCTCGGCCCTTCACCTGAGAACGAGTAGAGGAGACAACGTACATGGCACTACCGCCCCCACCGCTGGACGCGAAGTACTTCGATCTGCAGTTCCCCGGAATCAACGCGCAGTTCAAGGACGTCCAGGGCGTCTCGGTCAGCGTCCCGCTGCACACGTCGGCGACGACGGACGCGCAGGGACAGCCGCTGCGCCAGCGCACCGCCAGCGCCGTCGAGTACGGCTCGATCACGTGCTCAGCGGGCGCGACCGCGGACCTCGGCCTGGACCAATGGATCGCCGCGGTCGCGGACAAGGGCCTGGAGGGCAACACGAAGGACGGCGTCCTGACGCTGTTCAGCGCCGCCAACACGCCGGTCGCGACATGGAACCTCACGCAGGCCGTCATCACGGGCCTGACCGTGAACACGATCGGTGTCGAGCACGGCGCGCACCTCGACCTCCAGGCGACGTTCGACGTCGCCAAGATCGAGCGGACGAAGTAGCCGCGGTGCGCACCGAGGTCCCGTTCACGCTCCCGCAGGGCTACGCCGACGCGGCCGGCAAGGTCCACCGCGACGGCATCATGCGACTCGCCACCGCGCGTGACGAGATCGAGCCCCTGCGGGACGCCTCGGTGCGCTCCAACGGCGCCTACCTCAGCGTCCTGCTGGTCGCCCGCACCGTGACGCGGCTGGGCGAGCTGGCGGAGGCGCAGATCACGCCCGACCTCATCCAGGACCTGTATGCGGTCGACTTCGACCACCTGCAGCGGCTGTACGAGCGCGTGAACTCCAGCGAGGAGGTGGTCGGCACGGTCACGTGCCCGACGTGCGCCTCGGCCTTCGAGGTCGACCTCGCGGGCCTGGAGGACGGTGGGCTGGGGGGATGACGAGGCCGTCTCAGCAGGAGCTGATTGCTGAGGCGGCCGAGCTCGCCCGCCGGTACGCCTGGCCGCTGGACGCCGCGCTGGATCTCGAGCACCGCGACCGGCGGCTGCTGCTGGCTGCCGCCGCCGGCGCTCCCGTTGGCGTCGGCGCTCCAGGTGAGCGATGAGCTCGGAGCCGGTCGATCGCCCGGCCCGCGTTCCGATCGGGTTGCGCGCGACACCTCGCGCGCTGGCGCGGCTGGCGGCGCGCGAGCGAGCGATCGCGCGGTTCGCCGCGCCGGCGCTGCGGCGCACGCCGAAGCGGGCGGGCGCGCCGCTGCGGCTGGCCGCGCCCGTGCTTTCGCCGACCGCCGCCGGCGGGGTGGCGCTGCCGCCGCTGCCGGCGGCTGCGGCATGCGAGCCGGGGGCCGCGGACGTGGCGGCGCGCCTGCTGGCGAGCGCGGCGACGGCGCCGGGCGCGAGCGCCGCTGTCGCCCAAGCCGATGTCCAGCTGCCCGTCGCCGCCGACGCGGCGGCGGCCGGCCCGGCGGCCGCTCGCCCTGCGGATGCTGGTGCCGAGTCCCTCGTCGGCACCGGCATAGACGGCGGAAGCGGCATCTGGCGCCCCGCGGCGGTGGCGCGTGCGACCCAGCCGGCGCCGCCCCACGAGGTCGCGTCGAGCGTGCCGCCGCGAACGGCGGAGCCGCCTCCGGCAACGAGCGCCTGGTCGGCTGCGGGGCACGCAGCCCCTGCGGTGCCCGCTGGTGCCGGACGCCCGCCGGACGCGACGCCGGCCGAGTCTCCTGCACGCCCGTCTGCGGCCGGCTCCGCACCTGCGTCGATCGGGCCTGAAGCTCCTGCCCGGGTGCCGGCGGGCGACCCCGACCCGGCAGGACCCGCGGCGCCAGCACCGCAGCCGGAGCCTGCCGGTCCGGCTCCGCCGCTGGCCCGCGATACGAGCGGCCTCGTCATCGCACCTCGACCGAGCCACATCAACGAGGAGGTGTGGCGCTTCCTCGTCGCCAGGACCCACGGCGTGGACGCCTCGAAGATCCCGATGATGCCGACCCGCGAGCCGCCGCGCCCCAAAGCGCCGCGACGCACGCGCATCGAGGAGGGCGGACGACTCTCGGGCAGTCAGCG
>DASZOA010000450.1:0-1780 GCA_035551055.1 Solirubrobacteraceae bacterium | reverse complement strand
GCGCCGTCGAGCAGCTCGGCCTCGTCGTCGCCCGGCTCGGGCTGAAAGGAGCGCACGTCGCTGAGCGGCGAGCCGTGCCACGCGCGCGTGTCGTCGCCGACCGGCGCGCTCTCGGGCAGCGCGGCGAGCTCGGCCACGAGGTCGTCGCCGAGCGCCTCGCGGGCGGCGGCGGTCGCGCCGCGCGCCGCCTCGGGCGCTGCATCCGGGTCGGCCGTCCAGCGCTCGGCGTTGCCGCGGATCCACGTCGCCGGCTCGAGCTCGCGCAGGCGCGCGACCGTCGCCTCCGGCCACGGCCCGAACAGCGCGATGTCGCCGCCGATCAGGTAGGCGTCGGCGCCCTCGCCGGCGGCGTCGGCGAGCAGCGCCTCGAGCGCGTCGAGGTTGCCGTGCACGTCGTAGAGCAGGGCGATCATGCCCCTAGTGTTACCAGCGGTGGACGATCTGACGCTGTGCCTGAGCGGCCCGACGCTGCGGGTGCGCATCCCGCGCGCCGACGACGCCCCCGCGCTGTTCGCCGGGGCGTCGGATCCGGAGGTCACGCGCTGGTTCTCCTGGGGTCCGTACCGCTGCGAGGACGAGGCGCGCTCCTACCTCGCGCGGCTGGCGCCCCAGCGCGCGCGCGGCGAGCAGCTCGACCTCGTCGTCGAGCACGGCGCCGCGGGCCCGATCGGCATCAGCGGGCTGAGCGAGTTCGCGCCGCGCGACCGCCGCGCGACGCTCGGCACCTGGCTGGCGCGCGCGTGGTGGGGGACCGGCGCCAACCACGAGACGAAGGCGCTCATGTGTCACCTGGCCTTCGCGGTGCTCGGCCTCGAGCGCCTCGGCGCGTACTCCAATGTCGAGCACGAGCGCTCGCAACGCGCCCTCGAGCGGATCGGCTTTCGGCGCGAGGGCGTGCTGCGCGGCTACCACCGCCATGACGGCCACGCGCTCGACGTGGTCGTGTTCGGGTTGCTGCGGGACGAGTGGCGGGCAAGCCCGCTGGCGGACGTCCCCGTCGCCGTCGCCGGCTCGCCGCCGCCGCCGTTCGTGCTCGCGCCGCCGTAGGCTCGGTGACCCGAAGCGACACGATCGACGTGAGCGGATCGGCTTGCCCGAGGCGAGCCAGCGCGCCGAAGACGAGGCCGAGCACGATCGCTGCGCAGAACCAGCCGACGAGGATGCCGACGACCAGGCTCAGAGCCATCCCATCTCTGTGGCTCGCAGCACGGCCTGGGCGCGGTCGTCGACCCCGAGCTTTACGTACGCGTTGTGCAGATGCGTTCGCACGGTGCTCGTGGACACTCCGAGCTCTCGGCCGATCTGCTTGTACACCTTGCCCTGCGCGAGTACGCGAAGCACCGTCGTCTCCCTGTTCGACAGGGGCGACGGCTCGGCTCGTCGTCGCTGACTTCCGCCGGCGTGGGGGAGGTCGAACAGCACGTCTCTCAGCGAAGTGGTGGACAGACCGCAGACGTCGGCCAGCTGCAGCATCTTGCTGCGGTCGACGCGGTCGCCTTGAGCGTGGTGAACGACCATGTCCGCGAGCCGCACGTACGACGCCGCCTCGCCCTCGCCTTCGGCGCTGTGATGCGCCGTGACCGTGCTGGCGAGGCGCTCGGGCAGTCCCCATCTGGACAGCAGCAGCCCGCCGAGGCTGGCGTGATCCATCCCCAGGGCCCGCTGCTCGTGGCGGATGCGCTGTTCGGGCGTCGTGGTTCGCGCCCCGATCGCGTCGGTGTAGCCGGGACGGGCGCGTCCCAGCACGAGCTTTGCGATGTCGTGCAGGAGCGCCGCGGCC
>DASZOA010000449.1:0-4038 GCA_035551055.1 Solirubrobacteraceae bacterium | reverse complement strand
GCGGCGGCGGCGGCGGCGCTGGTGGAGGAGGAGGCGGCGGCGGCGCCGGATCGGTCTCGTTGTTGTCCTGACGGTTCCGGCAGCCGGGGTCAGCGGGGAAGTCGGTCTTGCCGTCGAGGTCGTTGTCTATGCCGTCTGAGCACTGCCTCGGCTCGGCCGCGGCCCCGATGACCGGACCTCCGAGGGCGCCGCCGAGCAGCAGGGCGACCACGAGGACGAGCAGCGGCGCGAGCCGGCCGCCGACACGAAGAGCCGCCCGCCGCGCGGACGTGGCGCTCGCGTCGTCCGCGTCGACGCGGCCGGCAGCCCGCGCTCGGCTCCGCACGAGCACCGCGAGGTTTCCCAGACGACTCATCACGACGAACACGACCCCCTACGCTGGACGTCTCATCAACGCGGCGGCGAGGGTCCGACTTCCGCGCCTCGCCGTCGACGCCGACTTGGCGCGCTGCCGCTCGAACAGCACGGCGGTCACAGCAGCGCCAGCCAGATGTAATAGCCGGTCACCGCCGTGAAGAAGACGGCGTCGAGGCGATCGAGCGCGCCGCCGTGCGCGCCGAACAGTCGCCCGGAGTCCTTCGTCCCGGCGTCGCGCTTGACGAACGACTCGAACAGATCGCCGAGCGGCGCCGCGAGCGCGACGCCGACGCCGAGCAGGAGCGCGTCGGTGCCGGACAGCCAGTCCTGGTAGGCGCCGGCCAGCCATGTCGCGAGCACCGCCGTCGCCATGCCGACCACGAGCCCCTCGACGGTCTTGTTCGGCGACACGCTCGGCGCCAGCCGCCGGCGGCCGAACCAGCGCCCGCCGATGAACGCGCCCGTGTCGCCGACGAACGTGCCGACGAGGACGTCGACGATGATGCCGCCGCCGTGCGGCAGCTCGCGCAGCAGCACGGCGTGCGCGAGCGCAAGCCCGATCCAGGCCACGCCGAAGACCGTCACCGCCATGCCCAGCGTGCCCGCCCGCCGCTGCGCCAGCGTGATCGCGAACAGCACCGGGAAGAAGGCCAGCATCGTCAGCATGACGTGGAGGCCGTCGCCGAAGTACGCGGCGAGGATCAGCGCGGTGACCCCGACGAAGCCGGCGAGGCGGACGGGCTCGACGTCCTCGTAGAGGTCGAACAGCTCGCCCAGCGCGATGATCGCCAGCGGCAGGATGCCCAGCGCGAACCAGTAGTCGCCGAGCGCGATGATGAAGATCGCGTACGCGATCGCCGGCGCGGCGACGATCAGCCGCGCGCTCAGCTCCGAGCCGCCGGCCCGCCGGCGGGGGCGAGCCGGGCGAGACGGCGGTTCGCGGTACCCCGCGCGCCGCCGGCCGGCGCGCGCCATCACCGTCCCCCGAAGCGCCGGCGCCGCGCTCGGTAGTCGTCGAGCGCCGCCTCGAACGCGGCGCGGTCGAAGTCCGGCCACAGCTCGTCGCAGAACACGAGCTCGGAGTACGCCGACTGCCACAGCAGGTAGTTGCTCAGGCGCTGCTCGCCGCTCGTGCGGATGATGAGGTCGGGGTCGTGCATCTCCGGCGCGTAGAGCAGCGCGCGGAAGTCCTCCTCGTCGCCGCCCTGGAAGCGCCGGGCGGCATCGATGATCTCGGCGCGGCCGCCGTAGTTGAACGCGACGAACAGCGTGATGCGGTCGTTGCGGTCGGTCAGCTGCTCGGCCCAGCGCATCTGCTCGACGAGCCCTGGATCGACTCCCTCGCGCCGACCGATGAAGCGCAGCCGCACGCCGTTGTCGTGCAGCTCGGGCGTCTCGTCGACGATCCGCTCGGCGAACATCGCCATGAGCTCGGAGACCTCCTGCTGCGGTCGCGACCAGTTCTCCGTCGAGAACGAGTAGACGGTCAGCTCGCGGACGCCGAGCTCGCCGGCGTCGCGCAGGCGCGCCCTGAGGTTATCGGCGCCGGCGCGGTGCCCCTCGCGGATCGGCAGCCCGCGCGCCCGCGCCCAGCGTCCGTTGCCATCGGTGATGATCGCGACGTAGCGCGCCGCCTCGCCGCGCTGCGCGCCCAACCTCAGACCTCGAGGATCTCTTCCTCTTTGCCCTTCAGCAGCGCGTCGAGCTCGGCGATCTTCTCGTTGGTGAGCTTCTGCAGCCCGGTCTCCGCGCGGTGCTCCTCGTCGGCGCCGACCTCGCCCTCGTCCTTGAGCTCGCGCAGGTCGTGCATGACGTCGCGGCGCACGTTGCGGATCGCGATGCGGCCCTCCTCGGCGATATGGCGGACCATCTTCACGAACTCCCGGCGGCGCTCCTCGTTGAGCTGCGGGATGACCAGCCGGATGATGCTGCCGTCGTTGCTCGGCGTCAGGCCGAGGTTGGCCTCCGAGATGCCCTTCTCGATCGCCTTCAGCGAGGACTTGTCGAACGGCTGGACCGTTAGCAGCTGCGCCTCGGGCGCGTTGATCGACGCCAGCTGCCGCAGCGGCGTCGACACGCCGTAGTAGTCGACGTGCACCCGGTCCAGCAGGGCGGGGCTCGCGCGGCCGGTCCGAACCGACCCGAACTCGTGGTTCGTCGCCTCGACGGACTTCGTCATCCGCTCGGCGGCGTCGGCCAACAGCTCGTCGATCAGCTCACTCATCTCGCGTCACCACCACCGTTCCCACCTGTTCGCCGGACACTATCCGCTCGATGTTGCGCTCGTCGTTCATGTTGAAGACGTGCAGCGGCATCGCGTTCTCGGCGCACAGCGTGAGCGCTGTGTAGTCCATGACGCGCAGGCCGCGCCGCAGCGCCTCCATGTGGCTGATCTCCGGGATCAGCGTGGCGCCGGCGTCCTCGCGCGGATCGCCGGTCAGCACCCCCTCGACGCCGTTCTTGGCCATGAGGATCGCCTCGGCGTGGATCTCCACCGCGCGCAGCGCGGCCGCGGTGTCGGTCGTGAAGAACGGGTTCCCGGTCCCGGCGGCGAAGATCACGATCCGCCGCTTCTCGAGGTGGCGGATCGCGCGCCGGCGGATGTACGGCTCGGCGACCTCGGAGATCGTGATCGCCGACTGGACGCGGGTGTTGGCGCCCTGCTTCTCGAGCGCGTCCTGCATCGTCAGCGCGTTGAGCACCGTCGCCATCATGCCCATGTAGTCGGCCGTCGCGCGGTCCATCCCGGCGGCCGCTCCCTTCAGGCCGCGGTAGATGTTGCCCGCGCCGACGACGATCGCGACCTCGACGCCGCGCGCGTGGACCGCCGCGATCTGCGTCGCGACGGCACGCACGCGCCCGGGATCGGTGCCGTAGTCGAGGTCGCCCATGAGCGCCTCGCCCGACAGCTTGAGCAGGACCCGCCGGAACGCGGGGTCGGGCATCATCTCGTGCGCGAGGTCACTCGCCGACCGCGAAGCGGCTGAAGCGCCGGATCACCACGTTCTCGCCGGTCTTGGCCGACAGGTCGGCGCGCAGCTCCTCGATCGTCTTGCCGTCGAACTTGTCGCTGTTGACGTGCGTCTGCTTGAGCAGCACCGTCTCCTCCATCCACTTGCGCAGCTTGCCCTCGGCGATCTTCGCGCGGATCGGCTCGGGCTTGTCGGCGGCCTGCCCCTCGAAGACGCGCAGCTCGCTCTCGCGGTCGGCCTGCGGGATGTCGTCCTCGGAGACGTAGCGCGTCGACGGCGAGCCGGCGACGTGGATCGCGACGTCGCGGGCGAACGCGACGAACTCCTCGTTGCGCGCGACGAAGTCGGTGTTGCAGTCGACCTCGACGAGCACGCCGACCTTGCCGTTGGCGTGGATGTAGGACTGCACGGTGCCCTCGGTCGCGTCGCGCCCGGCGAGCTTGCCGATCTTGCTTCCGAGCTGGACGCGCAGCAGCTCGACGGCGGCCTGCATGTCGCCGCCGGTCTCCTGCAGGGCGCGCTTGCAGTCCATCATCCCGGCGCCCGTCAGGTCGCGCAGGGCCTTGACGTCCTTGGCGCTGATGTCACTCACTGGTCGTTTCCTCGGTCGCGGTCAGGGTCTCGGGCGGCGGCTCGGTCGCCGTCTCGGCCGGAGCGTCGGCGGCGGGGGCGGCGGCCGGCTCGGCGGCGGGAGCGGGCGGCTCGGCGG
>DASZOA010000448.1:0-8244 GCA_035551055.1 Solirubrobacteraceae bacterium | reverse complement strand
GCCGGGCCCAGCGAGACGGCGGCGACGTCGCCCGCGCGGTCGGCGGCGACGGCGGCCTCGACGTGCTTACGGCCCGCGACGCCCGCATACGCCGCGCCGCCCGGGATCCCGGCGGCGAGCAGGCCGGGCTTGATCTCGGCGGGCGCCGACGCCGCCCGCTCGAGCGCCTTGTTCCAGCCGAAGATGAAGCCGCTGCCGTCGCCGCCGCGCACGAGCTCGAGCAGCGGCGGCTCCTCGGGGTCGTAGACGGCGCGCGAGGTCCGCGATCCCGACGATACGTCGAGCACCATCTGCTCCGGTGTCGAGCGGCCCTGCGTCGCGCTGACGAGCCCGATCGCGAACGGCGTGCGCTCGTGCAGCCGGTGCAGCACCGGCTTGGGGTTGTCGTCGCCGCCCTCGGGCAGGAAGGCGAGCACGACGCGCGGATCGCTCGGCCGCGCCGCCGCCGGCGCGGCGCCCGCGCCGGCGAGCACGAGCACGAGCACGACGCCGAGCGCGAGCGCGGCGCGGCGCGGCAGCCGCGGGGTGTGCGGGGAGGGCGGCACGCCCGCTCTATCCTGTCTGTCCGTGCCGACGCGTCATTTCGTCAAGTACACCTTCCTGAAGATCGACCCCGCCTGGCGGCGGTTGGACGCCGGCACGCGCCAGGCCGGCAAGCGCGAGTTCGCCGCCGCCTGCTCGGACTTCGCCGACGGCCATCTGCTGCGCGCGTTCTCGACGGTCGGCACGCGAGGGGACAGCGACCTCATGCTGCTCGCGCAGGCGCAGAACCTCGATCGTATCCACGAGTTCCACGTTGTCCTCGGGCAGAGCGGTCTGATGACGTGGGCCACGATCCCCCACTCGTTCCTGGCGATGACGAAGGCGTCGGAGTACTCCGAGGAGTCCCGCCTCGAGGTTCGCCCCGCACACGCGAAGTACCTCTTCGTCTATCCGTTCGTCAAGACGCGCGCCTGGTACGCGCTCGAGCCGCAGGAGCGTTACCGGATCATGCAGGAGCACATCGCGGTCGGCCGCGAGTACCCCGAGATCGACCTCAACACCTCGTACTCCTTCGGCCTGGACGACCAGGAGTTCGTCGTGGCCTTCGAGACCGACGACGCCGCGTCGTTCCTCGATCTCGTCCAGCGGCTGCGCACGACCGAGTCCTCCTCCTACACGCTGCGCGACACGCCGACGTTCACGTGCATCAGCACGTCCGTCGAGCGGGCGCTGGCGGCACTCGACGGCGAGCCGGTCATGGCGGAGGTGGCCTAGCACCGTGAGCGAGCGGCCCGACGAGATCAGGGACATCACGGTGATCGGCGCGGGGCCGGTCGGGCTGTCGACGGCCTTCTGGGCCGGCATGCGCGAGGCGTCGTCGCGGATCGTCGACTCGCTGCCGGAGATCGGCGGCCAGCTCACCGCGCTGTACCCGGAGAAGTGGATCTTCGACGTGCCGGGCCACCCGAAGGTGCTCGCCAAGGACCTCGTCGAGCAGTTGCGCCGCCAGACGCTCGAGCAGTTCGACGTGCCCGTCCATCTCGAGACGACGGTCGAGACGATCGAGTGGGACGACGACATCGTCGTCCTGAACACGAACAACCCCGACCACCCGCGGCTGCTCAGCCGCACCGTGATCATCGCCGGAGGCCACGGCGCGTTCGAGCCCAAGAAGCTTCCGGGCTACGACATGACGCCGTGGGAGGGCCGCGGCGCGCACTACCTCGTCGGCTCGAAGTCCGAGTTCGACGGCAAGAAGGTCCTGATCGTCGGCGGCGGCGACTCGGCCTGCGACTGGGTCGTCAACCTCGTGCCCACCGCCGAGCGCGTCGCGCTCTGCCACCGCCGGGTGGGCTTCCGCGCCCACGAGCTGACGGTCAACCAGGTCATGGCCGCGGCCGACGCCGGCCACCTCGACCTGCTCGTCCCGTTTCAGATCCGCGAGGTGGTCGGCAACGGCGGGATCGAGCGCGTGCGCCTGTTCCACTCCGAGGACGAGACGCACGAGGTCGAGCTCGAGGTCGACGCGGTCCTGCTGCAGCTGGGCTTCAAGACGGCGCTGGGCCCGCTGAAGGACTGGGGCCTGGAGATCTCCAAGGGCGCGATCGTCGTCGACTCGCTCATGAAGACGAATCTGCCGGGCGTCTGGGCGTGCGGCGACATCACGACGTTCGAGGGCAAGCTCAAGCTCATCGCGACCGGCTTCGCCGAGTCGGCGATCGCGGTCGCCCAAGCGGTGCACTCGTTCCGTCCGGACATGAAGATCCAGCCGAAGTACTCGACGAACACCGGCGTGCCGGGCGCGGTCGAGGGCCAGCCGTAGCCGGCGGCGTCGATCGGGGGGATGATGACCGGCACGGCGCCGGCGCGGGCGCTCGCCGCGGTACGGCCGGCGGGCGGAGGGTCGCGGCTAGAGCGCCGAGCACTCCTCCTGCTCGGCGACGCGGAACGAGGAGCCGCAGCCGCAGGCGGCGACGACGTTGGGGTTGTTGACCTGGAAGCCGGCGCCCTGCAGCGACTCGACGTAGTCGATGACCGAGCCGCGCACGTAGGGCAGGCTGGGCTGGTCGACGAGGACCCTCAGGCCGGCGTACTCGAAGACCTCGTCGCCGTCGCGCATCTGGTCGAAGGCGAGGTTGTACTGAAAGCCCGAGCAGCCGCCGCCCTTCACACCCACGCGCAGGCCGGCGTCAGCGGCGCTCGCGCCCTGGGCGGAGAGGAACTCGTGGACCTTCTCGGCGCCCTTGTCGGTGATCGTGATCATGTCTGCAGCTCCCGGCGTCGGTTCAGGTGGCCCGTCAATACTTCACGAAGTGTAGCGCCATGACGGACGTGCCAGGCCGCGGATCGCACTCGCTAGGCTTGCACGCAGATGCCGAGCGCAGACGAGGTCAAGAACCGCATCGAGGCGGCCATCCCCGGCGCCGTGGCCGACGTGCAGACCGCCGACGAGGTGCACTTCAGCGCCCACGTCAAGGCCAGCGCCTTCGACGGCCTCACCCGCGTCCAGCAGCACCGACTCGTCATGGACATCTTCGACGGCGAGCTCGGCGGTGCGATCCATGCCCTTGCCCTGAAGACGGAGGCCACATGAGCGACCACGAGATCCGCGACCTGATCGCCGAGGCGATCGACGACAACGAGCTGATCCTCTTCATGAAGGGGACCCCCGACCGGCCCGCCTGCGGCTTCTCGATGCGCACGGTGGCGATGCTGCAGTCGCTCGAGGTGCCCTTCGCCGCGGTCGACGTCCTGCCCGATCCGCGGATCCGCCAGGAGCTGTCGGCGCTGTCGAACTGGCCGACGATCCCGCAGCTCTTTCACCACGGCGAGCTGATCGGCGGCTGCGACATCGTCACCGAGATGTACGAGTCCGGCGAGCTGGCGACCATGCTCGGCGCGAAGGTCGAGGCCGCTCCGCCGGCCGACGCGCCGGCCGACGCGCCCGCCCAGGCCGCGCCGCTGGGGATCGAGAACCGCCTCCCCTAGTCACGCGATATTTCGCCGAGCGCGGCCGCGAGCGCGATCACCCGGCATCGTGACGCTCGGCGGCGCGCTCTCGGGCGTGCGCCTTCTCCTCGAGCGTCATCGCCCCCGGGTGGCCCGGCGCCGGCCACGGCGTCAGCAGCAGCAGGATCCGCGCGTCCGACCGAGCACGCACGGCGTGACGCTCGCCGGGCGCGAACTCGACGAGCAGCCCGGCGGCGCCGGATACCTGCTCGCCTGCGCTTGTCGTGATCTCGACCTCGCCCTCGATCACGGTGACCCAGGCGCGCTCGTGGACCTGGTGGTCCTTCAGGGCCTCGCCGCCGGGGATCTCCAGCACGATCGCGCGCGCGTCGTCCGTCGAGGAGAGGATCCGGGGCGCGTGCGAGCGCACATCAAGGCTTCTGATGTCCCATGTCTGCATGCGTCCGACCCTTCCCGCTCGATCTCGAGCCGAACCTCGCGTGCCCGCCGCTCGACCCTTCAGCGGATCAGCAGGCGCACCCGCGCCTCGCCGCTGATGTGCAGGCGCGGGTCGCGGTGGACCAGCCGCTCGTCCCCGCCGAGCCGCGCGCGGACGCCGTCGCGGCGCGACAGACGCTGGAAGTCCCGGCGCAGCTCGTCCAGCGACTCCGGTCCGAGATCGCCGGCGTCCGGCTCGTCCTCGGCCTCGAAGAGCACGCTCACGTCGATCTCCTGAGCGGGATCGCCGCCGGCGTCCGCCGGCGTCCCGAGGAGTCGCAGCGTCCGCAATCCCGTCGGCGCGGTCGGCGGCAGCCGCAGGCGCAGCGTCCGCGTCGTGCGCGCGCCGGTCCCGCCGTGGCGCAGGCGCAGGCGCAGGACGAACTCGCGGCCGCGGCGGACCACGCGCGGCCCGCTCGCGCCGGTCATGAACGCCTGGCGCAGGCCGCGGCGCACGCGCAGGCCGAGCTCGATCGAGGTCGGATGCAGCGTGCCGAAGCGATAGCTCTCGAGCACGTCGACCGCGCTCGCGACGTCCTCGGCGGCGGCGCCGGCGAGGGCGTTCGGGGTGGCGCCGTCGACCGCGTAGCGGTTGCACATCCGCAGCGGCGCGCGCAGCTCGCGCAGCGTCGCCTTGAGGCACAGCTCGCCGCTCTGGCGGGCCGGCGCGCCGTCGAGGATCCCCGCGGCGGCCTCGGCGACGGCGGCTCCTGCGACGATGCTCAGCGGCGAGACGCCCGCCGGCAGGCCGACGTCGCCCTCGTCGGCGATCTGCGTGACCGCGCTGCGGATGCGTCCGGTGTCGACGTCCTTGGCGGTGACGCGCAGCGGAAACGACGGCGGCGGCGCGCCGAGCAGCCCGACGACGCCGTTGGGGCCGTCGGAGGTGAGCGTGCCGCGGTCGTTGCCGGACGACGCGAGCTTGTACGTCGACACGTCGGCCAGCCCGAGCGGGTTGTTGACCACCGTGTGGACGTACGCGTCCTGCAGGAACAGCGCGCGCCGGCCGGCGCCGTCCAGCTCGTGCCCGAAGGCCCAGACGCTCGCCCCGTCGGCATAGGCGACGGTGCCGACCGCGCCGAGCGCGATCGCGCCCGACGTCAGCCCGGCGAAGACCGACGCGCCCGGCACGAGCGGCTGCGGCGGGTAGGCCGTGCGCGTGCCCGAGGGCGAGGCGATGAGCACGCGCCCGGCCCTGCGCGCGGCGCGCACGAAGGCACGCGCGAGCGACGGCCGCAGGCCGGCGATCGTCAGCGGACCGGCGAGGCGGCGCGCGCCGACGACCGCGCTGCGGGTCGCCGCCGGCGGCAGCGCGGGCTGGGCGAGGATCGCCTCGATCGGCGTGGCGAGAGCGACGCGCCCGCCGTACTCGCCGATCCCCTCGGAGATCGCGCCGATGTTGCGGGCGACGCCGTCGGGGCCGGTGCAGAGGATCGGCGAGCCCGAGAACCCGGGTCCGAGGCCGGTCGCGTCGACCGCGGGCCCCGAGACGCGGACGATGATCCGCGCCGCGCCGCCACCGGTCGCGTCGACGACGTCGACGACCTCGACGTCGAACGGCGCGATCTGCAGTCCGCGCACGACGGTCAGGCCGGTGCAGCGCATGCCGGGCTGCACCTCGGCGAGCGGCAGGACGGGGTCGGCGGCCGGGGCCGAGGCCGGCGCCACGAGCGCGGCCGCAAGAGCGGCGAGGAGCAGGCGGCGCATCCGCGGCGGACCGTACCAGGCGCCGTCGGGGGCGCAAGCGGGCGGCCCCCCGGGGAGCTCGGCGGGCGCCGTCGATCGCCGGCCTCGCGGAGGCTCTAGCATCGCCCGCGAATGAGCGCTGCGCCGTCATCCTCTCCCGCCATCGCCTGGGACGGCGCGCGCCTGACGCTGCTCGACCAGACGCTGCTGCCCGACGAGGAGCGCTGGATCGCGCTGCACGGCGCCGCCGACACCGCGCGGGCGATCGCCCGGCTGGCCGTTCGCGGGGCGCCGAACATCGGGATCGCCGCCGCCTACGGCCTGGCGATGGAGATCGAGCGCGCGCCCGGCGACGAGGAGCTGCGCGCGGCGGCGCGCGTGCTGCGCGAGGCGCGGCCGACCGCGGTCAACCTCGCGTGGGCCGTCGATCGCGTCGCGGCGGCCGCGCTCTCCGCGCCGCACGCACGGCGCGCGGCGGTCGCGCGCACCGAGGCGGAGTCGATCCATGCCCGCGAGGACGCGGCGAGCCTGGCGATCGCGCTGGCCGGCGCGGACCTGCTGGCGGGCTCGCGGCGGATCCTCACCCACTGCAACACCGGCGCGCTCGCCTGCGGCGGAACCGGGTCGGCGCTCGCGGTCGCGCTCGAGCTGGCCGCGCGCCAGGACGGCGTCACCGTGCTCGCCTGCGAGACCCGGCCGCTGCTGCAGGGCGCGCGGCTGACCGTCTGGGAGCTGCGCCGCGCGGGCGTCCCGCACGAGCTGCTCGTCGACGGCGCGGCGGCCGGGCTCATGCGCCGCGGCGACGTTGACGCCGTGATCGTCGGCTGCGACCGCGTCGCCGCCAACGGCGACGTCGCCAACAAGGTCGGGACCTACGCCCACGCGCTGGCGGCGCGCGCGGCGCAGATCCCGTTCGTCGTCGCCGGTCCGACCTCGACGATCGACCCGGCGATCGCGACCGGCGACGAGGTCGTGATCGAGGAGCGCGCCGCCGACGAGGTCCGCCGGGCCGGCGGCGCGCTGCTGGCGCCGGCCGACACGCCGTGCCGCAACCCGGCGTTCGACGTCACCCCCGCCGAGCTCGTGACCGCGCGCGTGACCGAGCGCGGCATCGCGTCGCCGCCGACGACGGAGTCGGTCGCGGCGCTGCTGGCCCCGGCCGCCGACGCCGCGTAGCCGTTGCGCGCCGCCCGCTCAACGACGCCGCGCGACGTCGTCGTCGAGGAGCTGCCCGACCCGCTCGCCGGACCGGGCGAGGTCGTCTGCCGCGTGCTGGCGTGCGGCGTCTGCGGCTCGGACGTCAGCGACGCCTACGTGGCGCGCAAGCTGCCCGGCGTGCTCGGCCACGAGGTCGTCGGCGAGGTGCTCGCGGCGGGTCCCGGCGTCACGCGCGTCGCGCCCGGCGACCGCGTCGTCGTCCACCACCCCGCGCCGTGCGGCGAGTGCCGGTGCTGTCGGCGCGGGCGCGAGACGCTCTGCGAGCAGTTCCGCACGACCGCGCTGCATCCCGGCGGCTTCGCCGAGCGGGTCCGCGTCGCGGCGCCGCTCGTCCCCGAGCTGCTCGCGCTCGGCGGGCTCGACCCGCTCGCGGGGACGTTCGTCGAGCCGCTGGCGTGCGTGCTGCGCGCGCTGGACCGCGCGCGGCTGACGGCGGGCGACGAGCTGCTCGTCGTCGGCGCGGGCTCCAACGGGCTGCTGGCGATCGCCGCCGCCCGGGCACGCGGCGCCGGCGCCGTGTGGATCCGCGAGCCGCGCGACGACCGCCGCCGGCTGGCGCAGGCCTGGGGCGCCGTCCCCCACGCCGATGCGCCCGTCGACGTGGCGTTCCTGACGACCGCCGGGCAGCCGGCGATCAGCGGCGCGGCCGACGCGCTCGGCCCCGGCGGCACGCTGTGCCTGTACGCCACGACGAAGCCGGGCGCGCCGCGCGGCGTCGACGCCGAGCAGCTGTTCCGGCGCGAGCTGACCATCTGCTCGAGCTGGTCGGCGGGACCGGGCGACATGCGGGCGGCCCTCGAGCTCATCGCGGGCGGCCGGATCGACCCGCTGGAGCTCGTGACCCACCGTCTCGGCCTCGACGAGACGGCGCGCGCGCTGGACCTGCAGCGCCGCGGCGAGGCGATCAAGGCGGTGGTCGTGCCGTGAGGGCGGCGCTCCTGCACGGCCCGGGCGACCTGCGCGTCGAGGAGGTCGCCGAGCCCGGCGGCGAGGTGCTCGTGACCGTCGAGGCCGCGACGGCCTGCGCGACCGACGTCAAGTGCCTGCGCTACGGGCACGTGATCCTCGATCCCTATCCCGCGCGCTTCGGCCACGAGACCGTCGGCATCCGCGAGGACACCGGCGAGCGGGTCCTCGTCGGCGACTCCGTCGCCTGCGGCACGTGCCGGTCGTGCCGCGCCGGGCGCACGCAGCTGTGCGAGCGCATGACGTGGGTGCTCGGCGGCTTCGCCGAGCGGATCGCGGCGCCCGTCGCCGCGCTGCACGCGGTGCCCGACGGCCTGGAGGCCGCGGGCGCGGCGATGGCCGAGCCGCTCGCCGCCGCGATCCACGCGGTCGCGCGCGCCGGCGCCGCCGCCCGGCCGGGCCGCGGCGCGGCCGTGCTCGGTGGCGGGACGATGGGACTGATGC
>DASZOA010000447.1:0-3447 GCA_035551055.1 Solirubrobacteraceae bacterium | reverse complement strand
GTCCTCCTCGCGCCGAACGACTTCGTCGGCGAGAAGATGGCGGCTCCGGGAATCCGCTACTTCCACTTCGCGCGGGAGCTGGCGCGCGACGGGCGCTTCGACGTGACGTTGATCGTCACCAACGACCCGCAGGAGGTGGAGCTCGACGGCGTGCGCGCGATCGGAACGCTGCCGCGCCGCCACCGCCAGATGCGGGAGCTCGCGAGATCGTTCGACGTGATCATCGCGCAGGGCGGGTTGGACTTCAGGAGCATGGTGTTCCTGGCCGGCACCGGGGTGCGCACGATCTACGACCTCTACGCGCCGTTCTTCGAGATGCTCACCTTCCAGGGCGCGCGCGACGGCGGTGGCGCGGAGCAGCGGCTGCGTTGGGAGTCGTACTGCCTGCGCCACCGGCTGCTGCTCATGACGGGGAGGGCGTTCATCGGCGCGAGCGAGGAGCAGCGCCATGCGCTGCTCGGGGCGCTGGCCGCCGTGGGCAGGATCAGGCTGGAGGACTATCGCCACGACCCGACGCTCGAGCACCTCGTGCGGGTGGTCGGGCTCGGCGTCGACCCCGAGCCGCCCCACCCGACGGTCGACGACGTCAGGGCCGCCCTACCTCAGGCGCGTGGCGGGGACAGGATCCTGATCTGGCCGGGCAACCTCTGGGACTGGTTCGACCCGGCGACGCTCATGCGGGCCATGGCCAAGATCTCCGCGACGCGCGACGACGTGAAGCTCTTCTGCCTCGGGCTGCGTCATCCGAACACGTCGGGCTACGGCGAGATGACCACGACCGGTCGCGCGATCGAGCTCGCGCAGGAGCTCGGCGTCAAGGACCGGACGGTCTTCTTCGACTTCGGATGGATCCCCTACGAGGAGCGCCAGAACTACCTCCTCGCCGCCGACATCGGCATCAACATCCACGGGCGGCACGTCGAGACGACGTTCGCGTACCGAACGCGGCTGCTCGACTACTTCTGGGCCGACCTGCCGGTCGTCACGACCGAGGGCGGCGCGCTGAGCGATCTCGTCGAGCGCAGCGGGCTCGGACGCACGGTGCGCTTCGAGGACGTCGACGATTGCGCGCGCGCGATCCTCGACCTCTGCGACGACCCGGACGAGTACGCCCGCGTGCGCGAGCGCGTCAGGCGATTCCGTCAGGGACTGACGTGGCAGCGCGCGGTCGAGCCCCTCGTGGAGTTGATCGACGCGCCGCAATCGAGCGTGAGCTCGGGGGCGGCCGTGCGTGCGCTCGCGCTGCGATACGCCGGCACCCGCGCCCGCGTCGCTGCACGAAGACCGGGCGCGCGTGGAGCGCGATCGCGCTGAACGAGCGACCCCAACTCGCGATCACGCCGGCGGTTCGCCGCGGCGTCCGCGTGATGGTCGCCCGGGATGTCGCCATCCGCGTGGTGACCGTCGCCGGAGGCCTCGTCATGGCCATCCTGCTGGGACCGGCTGCGTTCGGCGTGTGGGTCGTCGGCCTTGCGCTCGTGGCGGCGCTTCAGGCGGTGACCCGGAGCGGGCTCGGCGCGCCGCGGCTGCGCCGCGCCTAAGCCCCGACGCAGGGGGAGCTGAACGCGCTGTTCACGTTCCAGATCTGCTTCGGCCTCGCTGCGGCGGCGGGTGGCCTGGGTCTGGCGTTCGGGCTGCTGCCGGCGCTCGGGATCCGCGCACGGGAAGCCCAGGCGATCTGCCTGGCGCTGCTCGCGCTGCCGATCTCGTCGCCGCGCGTGGCGCCGGCGTGCGTGCTCGAGCGAGACCTCCGATATGTCCCCCTGACGGTCATGGACGTGGCCGAGCAGCTCGGGCTGTACGGCGTCGCCGTCTCGCTTGCGGCTCTCGGCGCGGGCATCTGGAGCCTTGCGCCGGCCGCCTGCGCGTCGGCTGCGGCGGGCGTCGCGGCCGGCCTGGCGGTCTCGACGGTGCGCGTACGCCCGACGCGCCGACTGGGCGTCCTGCGCGGGCTGTGGCGCTTCGGGGCGACCTTCCAGCTCTCGGAGTCGCTGTACGCCGTTCGTGACGGCGGGCTCAACCTGCTCCTGCTGACGTTCGCCGGAGCGGCGGTGACCGGTGTGTGGGCGCTGGCACAGCGGCTGCTCGTGGCGCCGGTCGTGCTCTTCCAGACGGTCGGGCGCGTCGGCTTCGTCGCGTTCTCGAAGGTGGCGTCGCGCGAGGAGGACGAACGTCAGGCTCAGCGGGTGCTCGGCATCACGGCGCTGGCCGCCGCGGCGCTGCTCGCGACGATCGTCGGAAGCGCTCCGGCGCTCGTGGGCGGCGTTCTCGGCCGCGAGTGGGAGGGCGTCATCGCGCCGGTCACCCTGGCCGCCGGAGGGTGGATGGTGCTCGGCCCGCTCTGGGTCCCGCTGTGGGGGCTCGTGCAGGCGCGCGGCGATCTGCGCGGGCCGCTCGTGGGCGGGGCGGTGCAGCTCGTGGTGCTGTGGTCGGCCGCGGTCGCGCTTGCGCCCACGTTCGGCGCCGAGGCGATCGGCGCCGCGTTCCTGGGCGCGCTCGTGGTCACGGCGGGAGTGCTCTACGTCAGCTCGCGCAGGTTCGTCAGGCTCCGGCTTACGACGCTCGCTCAGGCGGCGGCGATCGCGATCGCGGCGGCGGCCGTCAGCCGCGCCGTCGCGGAGCAGATGCCGACTCTGACCGGCCTGGCGCTCGCGGTGGCGGCCGCGCTCGCGGTCTGGTTGGTGCTGGCGATGGTGCTCATGCCGCGCGATCTGCAGAGACTGGCGGCCGAGGCGGGACTCGCTCGCCTGCTCGCCTCGAGGAAACCCGCCGCGCCATGAACACGTCCCGCTCCGTCAAGCTGGCGATCGTCGCGACGCTCCTCGCGGTGCTGGCCTACGCGGCGCTGCGCGACGACGCGCGCGACGCTCTGAGCGTCGACGGCGCGTGCGGGCCGGCAGGCCGCGGGTTCGAGCGCCCGTGCCCTCCCGCTGCCGCGCCTCGCCCGCGCGCGCGGACGCGGCCGATGGATGCGCGCGCATTCGTCGACACGATCGGCGTCAACACGCATCTGTTCTACCTCGACACCTCCTACGGCAACTACGAGATGGTCAAGCGCCGTCTGCTGGAGCTCGGCGTTCGCCACATCCGCGACGGCTTCGACCCCGCCCACAACCAAGGCTTCTTCGATCGCGTCAACGACCTCGCGGCGGCCGGGATCAGAAGCACGCTGATCGCCTGCCGCGTCGAGCGTCCCGGCGTGCCGTGGACGACGTACGTCACGGACGCCAAGCGCAGGGTCCGCTCCGCGCTCGACGCGCTGGAGGGCGTGAACGAGCCCGACCTCGTGGCGGCAGGGCAACGCGACTGGCCCCGATCTGCGCGCGCCTGTCAACACGAGATCTACCGGCAGGCCAGGGGCTCGGCGGGGGGGCCGCCGCTGCGGGTTCCCGTCCTCGGCCCGTCGTTTCAAGCAGGCACCACGCCGATCGGCGACCTCTCCGACCG
>DASZOA010000446.1:0-3047 GCA_035551055.1 Solirubrobacteraceae bacterium | reverse complement strand
GTGGGTCATCGACGGCGCCAAGCAGTTCATCACGAACGCCGGCACGGACATCTCCGGCGTCGTGACGATCACCGCGCGCACGGGCGCCGACGAGATCTCGAACCTGCTCGTCGCCAACGGCACGCCCGGCTACGAGCAGGGCGAGCCGTACCGCAAGATGGGCTGGCACGCGTCCGACACGCGGCCGCTGACGTTCGACGCCTGCCGGGTGCCGGCCGAGAACCTGCTCGGCCCGCGCGGCGCCGGCCTGCGGCAGTTCCTGCACGTGCTCGCGATCGGACGGATCGGCGTCGCCGCGATGGGGCTCGGCCTCGCCCAGGGCGCGTTCGACCAGGCGCTCGCCTACGCCAAGCAGCGCCGCGCGTTCGGCCGCGCGATCGCGACGTTCCAGGCGATCCAGATCAAGCTCGCCGACATGGCGACCGAGATCGAGGCCGCGCGGCTGCTCGTCCACCGCGCCGCGCTGCTGAAGGACTCCGGCCGCGACTTCAGCCTCGCCGCCGCGCAGGCCAAGCTCAAGACCGGCCGGCTGGCCGTGCGCTGTGCCGAGGAGGCCGTCCAGATCCACGGCGGCTACGGCTACATCGAGGAGTACCCGGTCTGCCGGATGTACCGCGACGCGAAGATCCTCACGATCGGCGAGGGCACCGACGAGATCCAGCAGCTCGTGATCGCCCGCGCGCTGACGGCATGAGCGGTCCGCCCCAGCGCGCGCCGCGGGCCGACCTGCCGCCGTCGGTGCTGATCCGCGAGGTCGGACCGCGCGATGGCTTTCAGAACGAGCCCGAGACGATCGCGACCGCCGACAAGGTCGCGCTCATCGACCGGCTTGCGCGCACGGGGATCAGGCGGATCGAGGTCACGAGCTTCGTGCGCCCGGACGTCGTGCCGCAGCTCGCCGACGCCGAGCAGGTGCTGACCGCGATCGACGTGCCGCCCGGCGTCGCGCGCAGCGTGCTGATCCCGAACATGCGCGGCCTGGAGCGCGCGCTGGAGCTCCGCGAGCGCTTCGAGGAGATCGGCGTGTTCGTGTCCGCCAGCGAGGAGCACAACCGGCGCAACGTCAACCGCAGCGTGGAGGAGTCGCTCGCCGAGCTCGACCGCGTCATCGCGCGCGCCCGCGACGCCCGGCTGCGCGTCGAGGCGGTGATCTCCACGAGCTTCGGCTGCCCCTACGAGGGCGCCGTCGACCGCGCCCGCGTGCTGGCGATCGCCCGCCGCCTCGCCGACGCCGGCGCCGCCGAGATCGCGTTCGGCGACACCACCGGGATGGCGAACCCGCTGCAGGTGCGCGCGCACTTCGAGCACGCCGCGCGCGCCCTGGGCGACGAGGTGCAGCTGACCGCGCACTTCCACAACACCCGCGGGCAGGGCCTGGCCAACGTGCTCGCGGCGCTGCAGGGCGGCTGCGCGTCGTACGAGTCGAGCTTCGGCGAGCTCGGCGGCTGCCCGGCGCCGCCGGGCGCGACCGGCAACATCGCCAGCGAGGACCTCGTCTGCATGCTGCACGAGATGGGCATCGAGACCGGCGTCGACCTCGACGCGCTGCTCGGCGCGGCGCGCGCGGCGCGCGGCGTGCTCGGCCGGCCGCTGGGATCGCACACGCTCGTCGCCGGCCCCGTCGACTGGAAGGGCCGGGACTGAGCGTGTTCGCCTCGGTGCTCGTCGCCGATCGCGGCGAGATCGCCGTGCGCATCATCGCGACGCTCCGGCGCCTCGGCATCCGCGCGATCGCCGTCTACTCGGACGCCGACGCCGGCGCGCCGCACGTGCGCCTCGCCGACGAGGCCGTGCGGCTGGGACCGGCGCCTGCGGAGCGCTCCTACCTGGACCTGGAGCGCGTCCTCGCCGCCGTGCGCTCCAGCGGCGCCGAGGCGCTGCATCCCGGCTACGGCTTCCTCTCCGAGCGCGCCGACGTCGCGCGCTCCTGCCCGGTCGCCTGGATCGGGCCGCCGGCGGCGGCGATCGAGCTGCTCGCCGACAAGGTGGCGGCCAAGCGGCTGGCGGCGCAGGCGGGCGTGCCGACGGTCCCGGGGATCGACCGACCGGGCCTGAGCGACGAGGAGATCCTCGCCTGGGCGGGCGCGGAGCCCGGGCGCCTGCCGATCGTCGTCAAGGCGGCCGCGGGCGGCGGCGGGCGCGGCATGCGGGTCGTGCGCGCGCTCGACGAGCTGCCCGAGGCGCTCGGCGCCGCCCGCCGCGAGGCGCTCGCCGGCTTCGGCGACGACGCGCTGCTCGCCGAGCGCTGCGTCGAGCCCGCGCGCCACGTCGAGATCCAGTTCCTGGCCGACGCGCACGGCGGCGTCGTGCACCTCGGCGAGCGCGAGTGCAGCCTGCAGCGACGCCACCAGAAGCTCGTCGAGGAGTGCCCGTCGCCGGCCGTCTCCGACGTGCTGCGCGCGCGGATGGGGGAGGCCGCGGTCGCGCTCGCGCGGGCGGCGGGCTACGTCGGCGCGGGCACCTGCGAGTTCCTGCTCCCGGCCGACGACCCGGGCGCGTTCCGGTTTCTCGAGGTCAACGCACGGCTGCAGGTCGAGCACCCGGTGACCGAGCTCGTCTACGGGCTGGACCTCGTCGAGGCGCAGCTGCGGATCGCCGCCGGGGAGCCCCTGTGGCTCGAGCAGGCCGGCCTCGCGGCGCAGGGCCACGCGATCGAGGCGCGCGTCTGCGCCGAGGACGCCGAGCGCGGCTTCCTGCCGCGGACGGGCCGGATCGTCGCCTACCGCGAGCCGCCCGGCGCGGACGTCGGGCTCGGCGAGCAGCCGCCGCAGGAAGGCCGCGTTCGTCGCCGGACCGAGGATCGCCAGCTCGCCGAGCGCGCGGTCGAG
Organism: Solirubrobacteraceae bacterium; assembly: GCA_035551055.1. GTDB lineage: Bacteria > Actinomycetota > Thermoleophilia > Solirubrobacterales > Solirubrobacteraceae > CADCVQ01. The sequence goes on along the minus strand of DASZOA010000446.1, from coordinate 219 downwards.
GCGGTCGAGCGCCTGCGCGCGCTCCGGCGCGTGGGCGATCACCTTTGCCAGCAGCGAGTCGTAGTGCGTCGTGACCTCGCTGCCCGCCCGCACGCCGCTGGCGACCCGGACCCCGGCGCCGCGCGGTTCGCAGTAGGCGACGATCCGGCCCGTCCGCGGCAGGAAGCCGCGCTCGGCGTCCTCGGCGCAGACGCGCGCCTCGATCGCGTGGCCCTGCGC
>DASZOA010000445.1:0-3239 GCA_035551055.1 Solirubrobacteraceae bacterium | reverse complement strand
CGTCGTCAAGCAGTCGCGGCGCCCGATCCGCAGCGCGCGCGACTTCCGCCGCGCCGACGCGCTCTGCAAGCGGATCTGCCGCTTCCCCCTCGTCGAGGTCAACGCGACGCTGGCGCTGAAGGTGACCGACCTGCGCCGCCGCGCCGTCTACTACTACGCGATCGCCGCCCGCGACAACGTCTCGGGCAGGCTCGGGCCGCGCTCGAAGACGATCAGGGTCAGGACGCGGTAGCGCGGCCATCGCGCGGTCATCACCCGCGCTGAAGGCGCAGCACGGCTGCGACGCTATGCGCACGATGGGCGAGCTGCTGCAGATCAACGCCGGTCTGGCGATCCCGCTCGAGGAGGTGACGGTGCGCGCGAGCCGCTCCTCGGGGCCGGGCGGACAGCACGCGAACGTCACCGCCTCGCGCGTCGAGGCGACCTTCGACGTCGCCGCGTCGAGAGTGCTGACGGATGCGCAGAAGGCGCGGATCAGCGCCCGCTGCGGGCCCGTCGTGCGGGCGGTCGCCCAGGACGCGCGCTCGCAGGCGCGCAACCGCGCGCTCGCGCTCGAGCGCCTCGCCGCGCGGATCGCGCGGGGACTCGAGGTCCCGCGCGCGCGGCGTCCCACGAAACCCACGCGCGCCGCACGTCAGCGCCGGCTGGAGGCCAAGCGGCGCGTCTCGGAGCGCAAGCGCGAGCGCCGGCGCCCGCCGGGCGGCGAGGAGTGACGGACCGCGCCGACGGACCGGCGCCTGCTGTACGTTTCTCGCCTCTAGTCAGCACGCACCAACTGTTCTAGGCTCGCGCGCGTTCACAGGCCGGCGCGGCCGGCAAGCGAAGGGGAGGACGCGGTCCATGGATCTGGTGCTCAAGCGACTCGCGCGGCGTCGACGCGAGCTCGACCGCCTGCGCGCGGCCTTCGCCGGGGCGGTCGCGCTCGCGCTGCTCACCGCGTGGATGCTCGACGCCTCACCGGCGCGGGCGGCCTTTCCCGGCGAGAACGGGCCGATCGCCTGCGGCGGGGTGCGCGGCGGCGAACCCGACATCGAGATCTTCCAGATCAACCCCGACGGCAGCGGCGAGATGCTGCTGACGACCAACGCCGTCCGCGACGGCAGCCCCGCCTACTCCCCGGACGGAACGAAGATCGCCTTCGAGAGCCAGCGCCACAACGTGCCCGGCGAGCCGCCCAACACGGAGATCTACGTGGCGAACAACGACGGCGATCTCGAGGGCCCCGACGTCAGGCGCCTGACGTTCAACGACGGATCGCTCAGCAACGGCACGAAGAACGAGCTAGCCGCGACCGACTTCTCGCCGAGCTGGTCGCCGGACGGCACCGAGATCGTCTTCCACAGCGGCCGCGAGACGACGTTCGACGACGGCGGGACCTCGCCGGTGCGCGACTTCGAGATCTACAAGATGAGCGCGGTCACGGGCGAGTCGGTGACGCCGGCGACGCGGTTGACGCGCAAGCGCGGCCAGGACGCGGTCCCGTCGTGGTCGCCGGACGGGACGAAGATCGCCTTCCAGGGCTTCCCCGCGGGCAACGACTCGACGCGGTTCCCCGTCAACCTCGAGGTCTTCACGATGAACCCCGATGGCAGCGAGATCACGAACGTGAGCAACAGCCCCGGGACGCCGAACGACCCCGCGACGACCGTGAACGAGAACGCCAACGCGCTCGATCGCGACATCATCTGGTCGCCGGACAGCCGGCAGATCGCGTACTCGAGCACGCGCGCGAGCACGGTCGCGGGCAACCAGAACTTCGACGTCTGGCGGGCCGACCGGGACGGCAGCAACCCCGTTCGGCTGACGAGCAACCCCGACAGCCCGATCCCCGAGCCGTTCACCGACTTCGACGTTCCACTTGTTTGGTCCCCCGACGGGACGAAGATCCTCTTCGCCTCGTCGCGCGAGAGCACGGTGGCGGCCGACGTCTTCTCGGCATACACGATGGACGCTCGCACCGGCGACACGGGACCAGGATCGGTGCAGCGGGTCGCGTCCGTGGCGCAGTTCCAGCGCTGCGACTAGCGGGCTCTGCCGCGGCAGGTTGCGCCGCCGCCGCCTCCGCCGCCGGCGCCCGTTGCTACGTCGGCGGCGCAGGCGCTGCTGTTGCCGGCGAAGCTGTCGCTGGCGCGGGCGCGGATCGTGCGTCGCGATCGCGTGCTCGACGTGCTGGCGCCGATCACGAGCCTGGCGTCGGGGCGCGTCGCCGTGCAGCTGCACGCCGCCGGGCGTCGCCACCGCTTCTCGGCGGCGATCAACTCGCGCGACGGGCGAATCCGCTTCCGCGAGCGGATCGCGCTCCAGCAGGCGCTGCTGGGCACCGGGATCCTCACGCTGAGCTATCCGGGTGACGCCGACACGCGTCCGCAGACGGTGCGTCTGCGCGCGGCGTCGCAGCGCGCCGATCTGAACCTGCGGCGCCCCACGATCGCCGGCGGGCGGCTGCGGGCGTCGGGGACGATCGACGAGCGGGCGCGCGGCGTGGTGCGCGTGCAGCTGCAGTACGTCGTCGCCGGCGAGGCCCACACGCGCGAGTTCAAGGCGCAGATCAGCGACGGCCGCTGGTCGCTGAACGAGCCCCTGTCGCAGACGGTCCGCACGGCGATCGCGCAGCGCACCGGATCCGTGCACTCCTACACGCTGTTCACCGGCTACATGCCACGGCGCATCCGCGGCGAGATGCGCTCCTTCCAGGTCCTCGGGCCACGATGAGCCGGGCGCGCTCCCGCGGTAGAGTCGGCCCGGTGAGGCAGCGGTGAAGATCGCGGTCGCCGGGAAGGGCGGTGTCGGCAAGACGACCGTCGCGGGGACCCTGGCGCGTGCACTCGCGCGCCGGGGTCACGACGTGCTGGCGCTCGACGCCGACCTGAACCCGATGCTCGGCGTCTCGCTCGGCGTCGGCGCCGATCGCAACGAGGCCGTGCTCGCCGCGCGCCAGGCGCTCGAGGCCGACGCCGCCGAGCACGAGACGACGATCGAGGGGGTCGTCGAGCGCTTCGGCGCCGACGCTCCCGATGGCGTCCGGCTCGTCGTCGCCTCGCGACTGGACTACGTCACCGCGAGCTGCATGTGCTGCGGCGTCAACCCGGTGAACCTCGTCCGCGAGCTCGACCACGGCGAGCGGACGGTCGTCTGCGACCTCGAGGCCGGCGTCGGCACGCTCGAGGGCCTGCGCGCCGGCGACGTCGACGTCGTGCTGATCGTCGCCAACGCGACCGCCAAGTCGCTCGACGTCGCGC
>DASZOA010000444.1:0-7947 GCA_035551055.1 Solirubrobacteraceae bacterium | reverse complement strand
GCCGAGGGGCGCGAGAGTGGGACGGTCGGCCTGTACGAGCGCGACGGGGCCGTCCGCGTCGCGCTCGTCGAGGCGATCGCCGCCGCCGTGCCCGTCGACCGCGTCATCTTCGAAGCGCCGCAGAAGTCCCAGCAGTCGGTGCTCATCGAGATGCTCGGCCCCAACGTCGGGCTCGGCAACATCGCGCCGGACGAGGCGCTCTCGGTCGAGACGCTGCGCCGCGGGCTGCGCAGCGACACGATCGAGCTCGCGATCCCGGCGCGCGCCGGAGCGACGGCGTGAGGTCCTACGCGACCCCGGCGACGAGCGCCACGATCGCGGTCGCCGCGAGCCCGGTGTACACCGCCCACTCGTAGCGCCCGCCCCGCAACCACCCGAACGCGCGGCGGCCGAGCAGCTGCCCGGCGAAGCCGGCGCGCAGGAGCGCCCAGACGGCGTCCGGCATCGTCTACGTGCCCGACAGCACAAGCGCCGGGACGCCCAGCACCGCCTGCGCGAAGAAGATCGCCGCGAGCGTGTCGCGCGTCTGCGTCGGCGAGGCGCGCCGTGCCAGCAGGTAGAAGACCAGCGGCGGTCCGCTCAGCGACGTCGAGGTCGAGAGCGCGCCACCGGTGGCGCCGGAGGCTGGCAGGTGCCATGGCCGCAACCGCGCGGGCGCGCCCCTCCGGTGCGACAGCGCGCGCAGCGCCACCCCTGCCAACACCGCGAACCCCACGAGCGCCGACAGCAGCCGGTCCGGCAGCTCGCGCAGCGCGAGCGCGCCAAGGGCGATCCCGGGCAGCGACCAGCCGAGGAGCGCGAGCGCGTCGCGGACGAGCACCTGCGGCCGGCGTCGCTCGGTCGCAAGCGTGAGCCCGTTGAGGACGAGCGCGACGAGCACGCCGGCCGTCACCGCCTGCTGGGGTCCCAGCAGCGCGAACAGGATCGGCGCCGACACGAGCGCGAAGCCGAAGCCGGTCGCCGACTGCAATGCGGCGCCGACGAACAGCGCGAGCACGGCGGCGGCGACCGTCACGGTCAACGCGCGGCGAGCAGCGAGCGCCCGGTCATCTCCGACGGTTGGGGGATGCCGAGCAGCGCGAGCACCGTCGGCGCGACGTCGGCCAGGATCCCCGGCTCGGCATCGAGTCGGGCGGCGTCGTGCGTCACGATCAGCGGGACGGGGTTGAGCGAGTGCGCCGTGTTCGGCGAGCCGTCGGGCTCGAGCATCTGATCAGCGTTGCCGTGATCGGCGGTCACGACGCAGGCGCCGCCGGTCGCATGCACCGCCTCGACGACCCGGCCGAGGCAGCGGTCGACGACCTCGACCGCCTCGACGGCCGCCTCGATGACGCCGCTGTGGCCGACCATGTCGGGGTTGGCGAAGTTGATGATCGCGAAGAGGTTGTCCTCCTCGTGCCACGCCTCGACGAACGCGTCGGCGGCCTCCGGCGCGCTCATCGCCGGCTTGCGGTCGTACGTCGGCACGTCGCGCGGCGAGGGCACGAGCTCGCGCCGCTCGCCCTCCTCGGGGCGCTCCTCGCCGCCGCCGAAGAAGTACGTCACGTGCGGGTACTTCTCCGTCTCGGCGACGTGCAGCTGACGCCCCCCGCGGCTGGCGATCACGCGCGGCAGCGTCACCTTCGGCCGCACGGGCGCGAATGCGACGGGGCGGCCGCTGTCGCCGTCGTACTGCGTCAGCGTCGTGTAGCGCGCGATCGGCTGCGCGCCGCGGCGGTCGATCTCCGGGCAGCTCGGCTCGGCGAGCGCACAGGAGATCTCGCGCATCCGGTCGGGGCGGAAGTTGAACGCGATGGCCGAGTCGCCGGGCCGGATCGCGCCCTCGTCGCCGACGCGCGTCGGGCTGACGAACTCGTCGGTCTCGCCGCGCTCGTAGGCGGCGCGCACGGCGGCCTCGCCGGTCGGCGCGGCGTGTTCGGCGATCCCGTGCACGATGAGGTCGTACGCCGCCTGGACGCGCTCCCAGCGCTCGTCGCGGTCCATCGCGAAGTAGCGCCCGACGACGCTCGCGACGCGCCCGATCCCGAGCTCGGCGCACCAGCGCTCGACCGTCGCCAGGAAGCCGGCGCCGTCCGTCGGCGCGGTGTCGCGGCCGTCGGTGAAGGCGTGGATGACGAGGTCCTCGACGCCGATGTCGGCGGCGGCGTGCAGCAGCGCGTGCACGTGGTCGATGCTCGAGTGCACCCCGCCGTCGGAGACGAGGCCGAGCAGGTGCACGCGCGGCGCATCGCGCATGGCGTCCAGCAGCACGGTGTTGTCGCCGAACCTCGGAAGTCGCGCCGCCTCGTCGATGAGCGTCAGGTCCTGCTTGACGACCGCCCCCGCGCCGAGGCTGAGATGGCCGACCTCGGAGTTGCCCATCTGTCCCTCGGGCAGGCCCACCGCCGGCCCGCACGCGGTCAGCGTCGTGTGCGGGCAGCGCTCCCAGAGCTCGTCGAAGACGGGCGTCCGGGCGAGCGAGACGGCGTTGCCGGGGCCGTCGGGCGCGAGGCCCCAGCCGTCGAGGACGACGAGGCAGACCGAGGAGGGCCCGGTCACGACCGCGCGCCGGCGCTCGCCGGGCAGCGAATGGCGCGGCGCGCCGCCGGCTCCACGCTACGAAGCGGCGGCCGCGGCCTGCACGGCGGCGTCGACGATCTGGGCGAAGTTCTCCGCGTCCAGCGACGCGCCGCCGACGAGCGCGCCGTCGATGTCGGGCAGCGAGAGCAGCTCGGCCGCGTTGTCCGGCGAGACCGAGCCGCCGTAGAGGATGCGCGCGCGCGCCGCGGCGTCGGGCGCCTTGTCCTTGATCAGCGCGCGCACGAACGCGATCGCCTCCTGCGCCTGCTCCGGCGTCGCGACCTCGCCGCTGCCGATCGCCCAGATCGGCTCGTATGCCACCGTCAGCTGCGCGATCTGCTCCGGCGCGAGCCGCTCGAGCCCCTCCTGCACCTGGTGGCGCAGCTTGCGCTCGGTGTCGCCGCGCTCGCGCTCCTCCTCGGTCTCGCCGACGCAGAGGATCGGCTTCAGCCCGGCGTCGAACGCCGCGACGAGCTTGTGCGACAGCGCGCGATCGGTCTCGTTGAAGTGCTCGCGCCGCTCGGAGTGCCCGAGCACGACGCCGCGGACGTCGATCTCGGTGAGCATCGGCGCGGACACCTCGCCCGTGTAGGCGCCCTCGGGCGCCTCGTGCATGTTCTGCGCGAAGACCTCCACGCGCGAGCCGCGCGTCGAGTCGACCATCGCCTGCAGGTCGGTGTACGGGACGCAGATCGCGAGGTCGATCCCATCGGCACTGGAGACGCGCGGCAGGAAGGCCTGGATGTACTGCTCTGCCTCCGCCACCGTCTTGTACATCTTCCAGTTGCCGGCGATGAAGGGCGTGCGGTCCATCGGCGGCAAGCCTACGACCTCAGCGCGTCGAGCCCGGGCAGCGGCGTGCCCTCGATGAGCTTCAGCGACGCGCCGCCGCCGGTCGACAGGTGGGTGACGCTGTGCGCCAGGCCGAACTCCGCGAGCGCCGCGCCCGAGTCGCCGCCACCGACGACCGTCGTCGCCTCGGTCTGCGCCATCGCCTGCGCGATCGCCAGCGAGCCGGCGGCGAAGGGCTTGTGCTCGAAGGCGCCGATCGGTCCGTTCCAGAAGATCGTCTGCGCCTTGCGGATCTCGGCGACGTACTCCGTGCGCGTCTTGGAGCCGATGTCGAGCTGCATGAAGCCCTCGGGCACGTCCACGCCCTGGATGATCTGCACCTCCGCCTTCTCGTCCATCTGGTCGGCGACGACGAGGTCGACGGGCAGCTGGATCTTCCCGCCCGGATAGCCGTCCCGCTCGAGCAGCTCCTCCGCGAGCTCCAAGCCGTCGTCCTCGCACAGCGAGTCGCTGATGTCGTGGCCGAGGACCTTGAAGAACGGCGTGGCCATCGCGCCGCCGAGCAGGACCTTGTCGGCGAGCTCGAGGAACTTTCCGATGACGTGGACCTTCTCGGTCACCTTGGCTCCGCCCATGATCGCCAGGAACGGGCGGTCCGCCTTGTTCATGATCAGCCGGATCGTGTCGACCTCGGTCTGGAAGAGCAGCCCCGCCGCGGCTTTGTCGACGTGCTCGACGACGCCGTACGTCGAGGCGTGCTTGCGGTGCGCCGTGCCGAAGGCGTCGTTGACGAACACGTCGCCCAGGCTCGCCAGACGCTTTGCGAGCTCGGGATCGTTCTCGGTCTCGCCGGGCTCGTAGCGGATGTTCTCGAGCATGACGACATCGGCGTCGGGGACGTTGTCGAGATCCTCCGCGAGCGCGACGTCCTCCTTGAGGAGCTTGGAGGCGCGCTCGGCGACCGGCGCCAGCGAGAACTCGGGCTCGCGGTCCTTCGGCCGGCCCAGGTGCGAGACGAGCACGAGCTTCGCGCCGCGGTCGCGCAGCTCCATGAGCGTCGGCAGCGCCCGGCGCATCCGCGCGTCGTCGCCGACCTCGCCGTCGCTGATCGGGACGTTGAAGTCGACGCGGACGAGGGCGCGCTTGCCCTCGACGTCTCCCAGCGTGTCGATCGTTCGCATCGGCATTTAGAGCACCTTCTGCAGCACGTCGACGCAGCGGTTGGAGTAGCCCCACTCGTTGTCGTACCAGGACACGATCTTGACGAGGTTGCCCTGCATGACCGTCGTCAGCGCGCCGTCGACGATCGACGAGTGCGGGTTGCCGACGATGTCGCTGGAGACGATCGGGTCCTCGGTGTACTGCAGGATCCCCTGGAGCTCGGCGCCGGCCGCCTCGGCGAACGCGCCGTTGACCTCCTCGACCGTCGTCTCGCGACTGGATACGAACGTCAGGTCGACGAGCGAGCCGGTCACGACGGGCGCGCGCACCGCGAAGCCGTGCAGGCGGCCGTTGAGCTCGGGCAGCACGAGGCCGACGGCCTTCGCGGCGCCGGTCGACGTCGGCACGAGGTTGACCGCCGCGGCGCGCGCCCGGCGCAGGTCCTTGTGCGGGCCGTCCTGCAGGTTCTGGTCGGCGGTGTAGGCGTGGATCGTCGTCATCAGCCCCTCCTCGATGCCGACCGCCTCGTGGGCGACCTTCGCGAACGGCGCCAGGCAGTTCGTCGTGCACGACGCGTTGGAGATCACGTCGTGCGAGTCGCGGTTGTACTTGTCGAAGTTGACGCCGAGGACGATCGTGATGTCCTCGTCGCTGCCGGGCGCCGAGATGACGACCTTCTTCGCGCCGGCCTCCAGGTGCTTGGCGGCGGCGTCGCGCTTGGTGAACAAGCCGGTCGACTCGAAGACGACGTCGACGCCGAGCTCGCCCCATCCGAGCTCGGCGGGATCGGTCTCGGCCTTGACGAGGATCTCCTTGCCGTCGACGACGAGGCCGTCGTCGAACAGCTCGATCGTGCCTGGGTACGGACCGAGGATCGAGTCGTAGCGCAGGAGGTGCGCCAGCGTCTCGTTGTCGGTGAGGTCGTTGACGACGACCCAGTCGATGTCGGCCTGGGCCGCCTGGGCGGCGCGGAAGACGTTGCGGCCAATCCGGCCGAAGCCGTTGATTCCAACACGTACGGGCATGCGGTGGTGACTGTCCTTCCTGAGGTTCTCGGAAACGATGCCGATCAGGCCCTCCCCGCGACAGACCGGGGGCGCAACCCTATCGGTCCGGGGCACGACGCTCCGGCTCCCAGAGATGGCGCGTTCGAGAGGTACCCGCTCAGGCCCGCGCCCGCACGCACGCGATCTCGCCCGCGCGTCGCCGCGGTGGCTACGCCGGCTCCAGCAGGCTCGCGCCGATCGCCGTTCTCATCGCCTGCAGCCTGATGCTCGGACACGGTCGCCCTGCGCCGGATACGATCGCCGCGTGCCGCACCGCGACCACCAGCGCTGACCGCGACGCCGATGGCGAACGCGTCCGCATACGACGCGGTGCTGTACCCGGCGCGGCCCTTCATCCAGACGCATCCCGACCGGCTCGCGACGCTGGCGACGCTGTTCGGCCTCACGCCCCGGCCGCCCGCCGCGTGCCGCGTGCTCGAGCTCGGCTGCGGCGCCGGCGGCAACCTGCTGCCGATGGCCGTCGGCCTGCCCGCATCCACGTTCGTCGGCATCGACACGGCGCAGCGGTCGATCGAGCGCGCGGGGGCGGTGGCGGAGCGCCTCGGCCTCGCCAACATCGCGTTCGAGCAGATCGCGATCGAGGACTACGAGCCGCCCGCCGAGGGCTTCGACTACGTCATCGCGCACGGCGTCTACTCGTGGGTGCCGCAGTCCGTGCGCGAGCGCCTGCTGGCGCTCTCCGCGGCGGTCCTGTCGCCGCACGGGGTCGCCTACGTCAGCTACAACGCGCTGCCCGGCGGCCACCGGCGCCAGGCGCTGCGCGAGATGCTGCGCTACCACGTCGCCGGGATCGACGAGCCCGAGCAGCAGATGGTGGCCGCCCGCGGCTTCCTGCGGTTGCTGAGCGCCGCCGCCGAGGCCGACCCGCAGCTCGCCGGCCAGCTCGGCCCGGAGGCGCGCGCGCTGGCCGAGCACGTCGACGGCCTGTTCTTCCACGACACGCTGGCGCACAGCAACCAGCCGCTGTACTTCCACGAGTTCGTCGCGCAGGCCGCCGCCCACGGCCTGCAGTACCTGTCGGAGGCCGAGTTCTCGGAGATGCAGCTCGGCGCGCTGCCCGCAGAACTCCAGCAGGCGCTGGGGAAGATCGCCGACCCGGTGCGCCGCGAGCAGTACCTCGACTTCCTCAAGGAGCGGATGTTCCGCCAGACGCTGCTCGTGCGCGCCGACGCCGCGATCGAGCGGGTGCCGCGGCCGGAGCGGCTCGCCCCGCTGGCGGTGTCGGGCGCGCTGCGCTGGTCGGCGGACGCCGAGACGGGCCGCACGACGTTCAGCGGGCCGGGCGGGGCCCACCTGCAGACCGACCATCCACTCGTCGTGCGCACGCTGCAGCAGCTCGGCGACGCCTGGCCGGCGGCGCCCTGGATCGCCCAGCTCGCGGCCGCGCACGAGCTGCCCGCCGTCTGCGACGCGCTGCTGCGCTGCTTCGCCGCCAACCTCGTGCGCCTCCACGTCCACCCGCCGGCCGTCGCCACCGTGCCGCCGCAGCGCCCGCGGGTCAGCGCGCTCGCGCGGCTGGAGGCCGCGCAGGGCGAGCTGCTGACGACCGTGCGCCACACGGCGATCCGGCTCGACGACGAGCTCGCCCGGCGGATCGTGACGCTGCTCGACGGGACCCGCGACCGCGCGGCGCTCGTGGCGGAGCTCGCGCCATCCACGGCACTCGCGCCCGACGAGCTCGCCGCCGCGCTCGAGCGCCGCCTCGAGCACCTCGCCGGCGCCGGACTGCTGCTGCCCGCCGGCGCGTAGCTTCCGGCCGCGGTTCGCGCTGCGGCGGGCGGGGTATCAGGTCCGGCGCTCGTCTCGACGACACAAGGAGTCGCTCCATGTCCATCGCCGGCCGTACCCCGCGTGCCCCGACCGCCAGGAACCTCGAGGCAGGCGCGCTGCTCGTCGGCGCCGGCGCGATCCTGCTGTTCGTCAGCCTCTTCCTCGAGTGGTACCAGCCGGGGATCGACGCGTGGGAGGTCTTCGAGGTCTGGGATCTCGTGCTCGCCGCGCTCGCGATCGCCGCGCTCGTCATCGTCCTGTACGCGATCCTCGATCCGCCGCCGGTCGTGGGCGGCCTGCCCGACGGCGATCCCGGCACCGGTCTGTGGCTCGCGCTCGTCGGCGCCGTGCTCATGACGGCCGGCGCGGTCCTCTCGGCCGCGCGCATCTCGGTGGCGATCAGCGCCGCCGAGCCCGGCCACGGCGCGGCTCCGGCGGCGCCGGCCGATCCCGCCGTCGCGCCCGACGCCGCCGCGCGCAGGGGCCGGATCCTGCACGACGACGACCCGGCGACGGCCGGTCCGGCACCGCCCGTCGGCCCGGGCGGCGCGCCGCCCACCGACCCCACCCGCCGCGTCTAGCCGCGCGCCGTGTACTG